>JAEWIG010000035.1 GCA_023387295.1 Bacillota bacterium
ATCTTCGTTCGCAAAAGCTTGAACTACTCTCATTCCACTAACATTGTTTTCTACACGTGCATTATAGTCTGCGACTTTAGAAAACATTTTACGGAATGCAGTTGTCATTTTTTTGCTAAAATACAGCGCTAGACAAACAATTATTGGCACAATAATAAAGGTTAACAATGCTAGACTTGGATTGATTGAGAACATTAGCACGAAAGAACCAATTAATGTCATGATGGCGATAAAAACATCCTCTGGTCCATGATGGGCCATTTCGCCAATATCCATCAGATCATTTGTCATTCGTGAAACTAAATGACCGGTTTTATTATTGTCGAAAAATCGAAAAGACTGCCTTTGTACGTGAGAAAATAATTGTTTTCTCATATCTGTCTCAATATTTACACCAAGCATATGTCCCCAGTATGTAACAACGAATTGAAGGACAGAACTTAAAGCGTAGATTGCTAGAAGCCCAGCACATGCCCATAGAATAATGGACCATTGTCCAGACGGTAATAAATCATCAACAACGCGATTCACAGCCAAGGGAAAAGCAAGCTCTAATAATGCCGCAAGGATTGCACAGGAAAAATCTAGAATGAACAAACCTTTATAAGGCTTGTAATAGGAAAAGAATTGTTTTAACAAGAAATCACACTCCAACTAAACGATAATAGCCTAATAATAAATAGATTCCTTTCTTATTTTAATAATAATGATAATCATTATCACTAAGAGTATAGTATACTAAGAGATAATTTTCAATGGACGAAGTTATATTTTTTGATAAAGAAAATAATCCTTTCCTCTATCATTGAGCTATTATTTTATTTAAATGATTCTTTTACATTGTTTCTACTTTATATAGGTGCTTCCGCAATTCTTGATTCTTTTCTTTAAATACCTCATTATAGGTGGAAACCATTGCTCCCTTATGTGAGTTAGGACTAATATATTGCTTTGCTTTGTTTACTGCATTTGCTGCATCGTGAAATGCACCTGCAATTAAATGTAATTTGCCCTCGTGATGCAAAATATCTCCGGCTGCAAAAAAACCTGGTTCAGCTGTCTCACTTTCAGGAGTTCCTGCAATACTGTATTCATTTGGCCATGTAATATTTACCTTACTATTTGAAAGTAGCTCATTATTTTGCTCATAGCCGTGATTAATAATGACGTCATCAACAGACAACACTATTTTTTGGCCATCCTCGTTCCTAATCAACTCCACTTTTTCAATACTTTCCGAATCGCTTCCCGCAATCAGTTTTTCAATCGACGTATTCAATAAGCATTCTACAGAACTATTAAGTAGTTTCGATACTTCCGCCTCGTGACCTTTTAATGTCTCTTTTCGGTACGTTAAGATGACTTTCTTTGCGATTGGCTCCAATTCGTTCGCCCAATCTACTGCGGAATTTCCCCCACCGGAAATTAAGACTGTTTTGCCTTGGAAGCGTGCAAGAGATTGAACGCTGTAGTGTAAATTAGCATTTTCAAACCTTTCCGCACCTTCAACTTCCAATTTTTTAGGCTTTAATATTCCTCCACCGATCGCTAAAATAATTGTTTTTGAAAAGTGTTTTTCGTTTGTTTCTGTTTGAATAACAAAATGACCGTCCTCATTTTTATTGATTGAAACGACTTTTTCTCCTAATACAACTTTAGGGTCAAATGTTAATCCCTGCTGAACCATCTGCTGAATCAATTGCTCACCTGTAACAGGTGGCATACCACCAACATCCCAGATGATTTTCTCTGGATAGACATTTACTTTTCCACCTAAAAACGGTTGAACTTCAATGATTTTTGTCTTCATTTCTCTTAAACCACTATAGAAGGCGGAAAATAGTCCTGCAGGACCTCCCCCAATTATCGTTACATCATATAATTGTTCTGAATTCATATCTATACTCCTTTATTATGTTTGGAGAATTTCTAGGCTTTAGACTTGGCTAGTAAATATAAGAAGTATGGTGCTCCAATAACAGATACGACAATACCTGCTGGAATTTCAGCTGGCATCAAAATCCATCGACCAATAGTATCTGCAGTAATTAATAAAAAAGCACCCACTAATGCTGCTGTCGGTATCAAGTATTGATATCTTGCTCCAACTAATTGACGTGCTAAATGGGGCGCAATTAAGCCAACAAAGCCAATTCCTCCACTAACAGACACACTCGCTCCTGCCAAACCAACCGCAACAGCAAGTAAAATTAGTCGTTCCTTTTCAATGGCAACGCCTAACCCCGTAGCAGGAATGTCACCAAGATTTAGCGAATTTAGCGCTCGTGATTTCGCATAAGCAATCGGGATAAGAATGAGAACCCAAGGGAAAAGTGCAAGCACAAAATTCCAATCAGAACCCCAAATGCTACCAGCAAGCCAAGTTGCAACAAATTGATATTTTTCCGGAGACAATCTTAATGTTAGTACAATCATTGCAGCACTAATCCCAGCTGCTATCGCAACACCTGTTAATAATAATCTTGTCGGTGAAATACCTTCACCGCGCTTATACGATAATACATAGATCATAATCGCTGTTAATCCCGCACCAATAAATGCTAATAACGGTAGAAGAAAGGCTGATGTTGCTGTCGTAGAAGGAAAGAATGAAATAAATAACATCACAGCTAATCCAGCACCAGCATTAATCCCTAATATTCCCGGGTCAGCTAAGGCATTGCGAGAAACTCCTTGCAAGATACTTCCTGATACCGCTAATGCCATCCCGACTAAAATAGAAATCACAATTCTTGGTAAGCGAAATTCGAATAAAATTAATTTTTGTTGCTCACTTCCCATTCCAAATAATGTCCGGGTTAATTCCCCTGGCGTCAGGCGAATATAGCCAGTGCCCATACTAATAATAAACATAATAATGATTAGGATTATGATAGATAAAATGATAAATACGTTTTTACGATGTTTCTTTTGTTGATAATTTGAGGCTTGATTTTTATGATTCATATTCCCTTTCCTCCTTTTCGTGCAAGATATAGAAAGAAAGGTACTCCGATTAAAGCAATTAAAGCCCCAATTGGTGTTTCATAAGGCGGATTAATCATCCTTGCAGCTAAATCTGCAAATACAACTAATAAACTTCCTAATATAGCTGAGCAAGGTATAATCCATCGATAATCACTACCTACTAAAAAACGGGTTAAATGTGGAACAATGAGTCCAACAAATCCAACTGCCCCTACTACTGAAACAGCAGCTCCTGCCAAAATTAATATAACAATCGTTCCGAAGAACTTAATCGTTCCCGTACGTTGACCAAGCC
>JAEWIG010000057.1 GCA_023387295.1 Bacillota bacterium
ATAACGTAATGGAGGCAATCCCAACGATGCTTAATGTGATGGCGGGTAAAATCATATGATGAATGACATTCCAAATGGAAACATCTTCTGATAATACGCCAATTGGAATTCCGAGTGTGGCAGGGAACCAACCAAGCCATACACTAAAAATGAGCACAAGAATGAGACAAAGCCAAAATGTCGGTGTTGCCAAAAGGATATAACAGTAAGTCTTTATACATTTATCTAGCCATCCACCAGATTTTCCACCCGCAAAGAGGGCTAAAAGAAATCCCAGTAATCCCGATAAAATCCATGCTACAAGTAACAAGGCAAAAGATGCTCTAAATTTTTCTCCAATCACCTTGATGACGGGCTGCTTATAAATTAGCGAATCTCCTAAATCGCCGCTTAATGCAGCATTAGCCCATTTCCAAAATCGAGTAGGTGCAGAATCATTTAATCCCCAATATTCCTCGATTTCAGCTCTTTTTTCTTCTGATAGTTTCATCATATTCCCACCGACATAAGCCTGTATAGGATCAATGGGGGATATTTCTAATAATGAAAATGTAAGTATACTTATTGCAATAACAAGGGCGATAAAACGGAGAAATTTTTTTCCTATAAATAGAAATATTTGTTTCATTTTTTCTCCTTCCAGAAAGAGAGTTTATTTATCAATTTTTGATAGATAAACTTTTTGCTATTTTTGTTTAAAGCCATAATCGTCGTCGGTTTCATTGAACAAGCCTCGATGTTAACGAAGTAATCGTAAGCGCAGAGAAATGAAGCCGACGACATTTTACAGAAAGCTTATAAGTACATGCATATCAACTATTCTTTCTTGAGTTTCCATTCTGTAATATTATCTAAGATTGCTCCACCATGTGGTTGTGGCTTTGGTGTGCCAATGTCTAAGTCTTCCCGCATGATGTATAAGTGGTTCGTATTCATAAACCAAGCCCACGTTGCATCACCTTGATAACCGAATCCTGTTTTTCCATCATATATGGCTTTTTTCCATTGTTCATAGGCTTCTTCACTTGTTGTAGACATTAATGCTTCTTCAATATGCTGGTCAACAGTTTTGTTTGCATAGTATCCTGTATTGTTCCAGCCAATTCCTTGGAATTTTGAATGATATAGCTGATTTACAAGTTGCGGACTATGTTCACCCCAGCTTAATACAAATGGTTGTGAATGCATAAGCATCTCAGCTTCATCCCATGTCTTTGCTACCGGAGTAACTTGTAGACCTATTTCTTTTAACTTTTCGGATAAGTAAACAGCAAGTGCTTGGCGTTGTTCATAATTTATAGTATAAATAATATCAAATGCAGCATCTTGGCCATCTTTTTCTAGAATTCCATCATTATTTGTATCCTTCCAACCAGCGTCAGCTAGAAGTTTTTTCGCACCTTCTAAATCTCCATCTTCAAATGCAAGTGATTCGTTATTCCATGGCATTTGTTCAAGACCGGTGTAGGCTGGCGTACCATATCCGTTTAATAAACCATTAATCATTTCTTCACGACTTACAGCCATATTAATAGCTTTGCGAATAGCAGGATCACTTGTAACTGAATTTCCAACAATGATTTCTTGTCCGTTTTTCGTATCTTTGTGAGGCTTAGGAATTGGGAAAGCAATCCCTTGATTTTCAACACTAGTTACCTCTAGAAGCTTCATCCCTGATATTTTTGTATCAGATACTGAAATTGGAACTTTTGCGATATCAACTTCTCCAGCTTTTAACGCTGTTATAATTGCTTCTTCGGATAAAAAAACAAGTGTCAATTTTTTGAATGCTGGTTTTTCTCCATAGTAATTTTCGTTTCGCTCTGCAACCACTTGTTGACCTTTATCCCACTGTTTTAATACATAAGGACCTGAGCCAATTGGTGCTTGTACATAAGCTTCTGGATCAGCCTTATGAATTTCCGCTGGAACAATTCCAATTTCCATTAATTTATCGATAAAAGTTGATTGTGGGGTTATTAAAATAAAATCAATTGTGTATTCATCAACTTGTTTTATGGAATCGATCATTGTTAAGTCAACATTGCTATCAGAATTTGTTCGTGAAGTATCATACGAGTAAACGACATCTTTAGCTGTTAATGGTGTACCTTCTGAAAATTTCACATCATTACGTATAGTGACCGTCCATGTTAAACGATCCTCGCTTACTGTGTAACCTGTTGCTAAGTCATTCGCCACTTCCATATTGTTGTCACGTTTAAATAAAATGCTGTGGAAAATGGACGATGCAGAATGTCCCCAACCTAGTGTCGGATCAAATCCCGATTCAGGTTCGGTAGTTCCTGATATAACAATTTCCTCTTTTGATCTTTCCGATTTTGCCTTACCATCGCTCTCATCAGGCGTTTTCCCACTCGAGCAGGCAACGAGCGAGGAAAAAAGTACGAATGAAAAGAAAGTTAATAAATGCTTTTTCATTTTTTATATCTCTCCTTTTTTGATTAACTACAAAAAGGCCAAGAAAATTAGTGGTTTGCTTCAGCATCCACACATAACCTTCTTGGCCATCGTTAAAAAACGTATATTAAATATTTTCATAGTATAACCCTTTTGACTAACACGAGATCCTTATGGTTCTTGTACAATTCTTCATGAATTGTATTTCAATCCCAGTTTAAATTTGCAATTATGAAAAGTCAAACACTTTTCTGAAAAAGTTATTTTTTTATTTTTAAGTTTCATAAATTGTTCATTATTTCGAAAAATATCATTATATGATTTAGAACGGGTACGTTAAAAGAACAAAACGCATAAGATAACGAAAATACTCCCATAATAGGAATAAACTATTTATACGGAGCGATTACATATGAAATCAATTGAAAGAATCATTATGAAAGTCGTGCTCATTCAATTTTTGTTTTTAGTATTCACGCAAATTTTTTTTCATAAATTAAATGCGTTTCCTGAACTAAAGGAGCTTAGTCAGTATGAGGGAGTATCTAATGACAATTTCACTCAATTGCTTGAAACGTTTAAGGGACAATAAAAGCAGGTATTTTGCCTGCTTTTTTCTATTCGCAAAAGAAAATCGATGATTATTTACAGAGATTTAAGCACTTTTATGTTAAAATAAAGTAAATGAAAGTTAAATGAGAGCATTAGTTTAGCGGATAATATAGGAGGATATATGACTAAGAAGATTTCTATCGCAATAGATGGACCAGCTGCGGCTGGAAAGAGTACGGTTGCGAAAATTGTGGCAGAGAAATTAAATTTTATTTATATAGATACAGGGGCCATGTATAGAGCTTTAACGTATAAAGCAATCCGAAAGGAAGTAAGTATTGAAGATGAGCAAAGACTGTTATCCATACTTCAGGATTCAGTAATTGAGTTGCTACCAGCTAATAACGGTCAGCTTATTATCTTAGATGGAATTGATGTAACGAACGAAATAAGAACATCTGAGGTTACCAACTCTGTTTCGATCGTTTCAAAGCATAAGCTAGTTAGGCAAGAAATGACTAGAAGGCAGAAAGGCTTTGCAGATAATGGCGGGGTTGTAATGGACGGTCGGGATATAGGCACTCATGTTCTTCCGAATGCAGAAGTTAAGGTTTTTCTTCTAGCTTCTGTGGAAGAACGAGCCATAAGAAGACATAAAGAAAACGAGCAAAAAGGGTTCCCTTCTGACCTGGAACAAATAAAAACAGATATAGCTATACGTGACAAGATTGACTCAGAACGAGAGGTTGCTCCTTTAAAAAAGGCAGAGGATGCGATTGAGATTGATACAACTGCCTTATCAATCGGACAGGTTGTTGAAGTCATTATGAACCTAGCTAATGAAAGGATCAGATAAAGGTGACGTTTTATTCTTTTGCAAAAGCGGTTGTATATGGAGTGTTAAAACCGATTTATCGATTTGAAGTAAAGGGCAGAGAGCATTTTCCAAAAGAAGGTGGTGTACTTCTATGTGCCAATCATATAGATGTTCTCGATCCTCCAGTTGTTGGAATCAATGCTCCAAGACCGGTACATTTTATGGCAAAGGCAGAGATATTTAATGTACCTGTGTTAGGAAAAACAGTTAGCCATTTGAATGCTTTCCCAGTAAAAAGAGGATTTAGCGACAGGGAAGCATTGCGAAAAGGTTTAGGCATCTTGAAAGAAGGTAAAGTAC
The DNA here is from genome assembly GCA_023387295.1 of Bacillota bacterium. Lineage (GTDB taxonomy): Bacteria > Bacillota > Bacilli > Bacillales > Cytobacillaceae > Cytobacillus. Next base: position 4,151 of record JAEWIG010000057.1, read on the forward strand.
TTGGGCTATTTCCTGAAGGAACTAGAAGTAAAACAGGAGAGTTGGGAAAAGGGCTAACTGGGGCTGGATTCTTTGCCTTACGCACAGATGCTGCAGTGGTACCGTGTGCCATAATTGGTCCTTATAAAGCCTTTAGAAGATTAAAGGTTGTATATGGTAAACCAATTAATATGGAAGAGCTTCGAGAAAGAAAAGCATCTGCTGACGAAACAACTGAATTAATTATGAGTGAAATTAGTAAATTAATTAATAATAATCGATAAATCATCTTGCTTGACAAAAGAAGTTGTTTATAAGAAGTTTATTAAAAGGAACTATTTAGTTAATTTTAATTTAGGTGCTTCCGCATTTCGATATGAAAAGCTGAGGAGGCTTGAAGCAAGACAAAGGAGGAATACATATGTCTGAAGAGATGAATCAAGTAGAAGTGAAGAATTTTGTCGTTGGCGATAAAGTAACCTGCCGAGTAACAAAAGTGGAAGAGAAGCAAGTGATTGTTGAAATTCATGATGCCAAGCTTGATGGAATTATTCCTATTAGTGAATTATCAAGCCTACATGTGGAAAAAGCTAGCGATGCAGTTTCTGAGGGAGATGAGCTTACACTTGAGGTTTTAAAGGTGGAAGAAGAAGCATTAATTTTATCAAAACGCAAGGTTGACGCTGAAAATTCATGGGAGAGCTTAGAGAAGAAATTTCAAACAGGTGAAGTTTTTGAAGCAGAGGTAAAGGATGTTGTAAAGGGTGGACT
>JAEWIG010000095.1 GCA_023387295.1 Bacillota bacterium
TTTAATTATAAAGCTTAAGGAATTAAACATTGGAAATATAAAAGAAAATGAACCTTTGGCGAAACATACCACAATGAAAATTGGCGGGCCAGCAGATTTGTTTATCGAGCCATCGTCAATCGAAAATATAAAGAAAACAATGGAGCTAATTAATGAGTATCAATTACAATGGACCGCAATTGGAAGAGGCTCTAACTTGCTTATTTCCGATAAGGGGATTGAGGGTGTAGTCATTAAGCTCGGTTCAGGACTTGCAGAGCTAGAGATAAATGAGAATGAAGTAAAAGTTGGAAGTGGATATTCGTTAGTTAGTCTTTCTACACAAATTAGTAAAAAAGGACTATCAGGATTAGAATTTGCAAGTGGTATTCCAGGTTCAGTAGGTGGGGCTGTTTACATGAATGCAGGTGCACATGGATCGGATATCTCAAAAATATTAACAAAGGCACATATCCTGTTTTCTGATGGGACAATGGAGTGGCTTTCTAATAAAGAAATGAAGTTTTCGTATCGAACGTCAGTCCTCCAAAAAGAGCGACCAGGAATTGTACTTGAAGCGGTTTTTCAATTAAAACAAGGTGACAAGGATATTATTTTTGCAGAAATGCAGAAAAACAAGGATTATCGAAAAGTTACACAGCCATGGAATCTCCCATGTGCTGGTAGTATATTTAGAAATCCACTACCAAATTACGCTGGGAGATTAATTGAGGATGCTGGCTTAAAAGGATACTCCATTGGCGGGGCTAAAATTTCTGATCTTCACGGAAATTTTATCGTAAATACAGGCAATGCGAAGGCAAGTGATGTGCTTGCGTTAATTCAACACATTAAAGATACAATTTATCACTTGTATCAAATTAACATTGAAACAGAAGTGGAAATAATGGGACGAAAGTAACAGGAGGGAATCCTTACTTATTCCATTTCTTGTGATATAATTAATCATTAGTAAAATGCTTTAACGGCATGTTCCGACGTGCCGTTGTTTTCTCTTTATATAGATCATTTGCAAGAATTGAAGGAATAAAATTGGGACAAGTATTTTCCTCTTCAAAAATTTGTCTAGAAATCGAAATGCGTTTTTCTGTGAGGTGAAATATATTGGAAAAAGGGAAGGTTGTCTCTCTTGAGGAGCGGATCCCTAAACTCAAACAACAAAGACGAAGAAAAGCTAATATAAGGCTCATATTTCTTTTACTTTTATTTTTTTCCTTAATAATATTTGTTGTTTATTTCCAATCACCTTTAAGTCATGTGAATAAAATCGAGGTTTCAGGAAACTCTGTATACAGTAGCGATGAATTAATTTCAGCGACTGGACTTACTAGTGCAACAAATATTTGGAATGTAGATAAAAATAAAATTGAAAAGAAGCTCAAAAAGCTTACAGAATTAAAATCTGCCCAAGTACAAACGATTTTTCCAAATACAGTTAGCATAACCGTAACAGAGTATAAGCGCATTGCCTACATAATGAAAGAGAAGAGTTATTTACCTGTTTTGGAAAATGGGAAGGTTTTAAAAGCCACTGAAGTTTCAGACGTTCCATCTAATGCCCCTATATTAATAGGCTTTAAAGAAGGTAATGCTTTAAATGGAATGTTAGAAGAACTTGGGAATTTACGAGAAGAAGTATTAAATTCAATTTCAGAAATTTATTATGATCCGAAAGAAACAGACTCCCTTCATCTAAAAGTTTATATGAATGATGGTTTTGAAGTAAGCGCAACTGTAAGAAGCTTTTCGGAGAAAATGAAACATTATCCGTCAATTGTTAGTCAGTTAGATCCCAATATAAAAGGTATAATTGACTTGGAAGTCGGCTCTTATTTCAAAGCTTATGAACAAGAAGGAGCTGATGATGTTGAAAAAGAAAATGAGGGTGACAGGTAACCACGTTATTTTTTCTTTGGTATTTCTAGTACTTGGTTATATGATTGCTTTTTCCTACCATCTAACAAAAAGTGAAAATGAAAAAACTGAAATAACCGGAAAACAGTGGGAAAGAGATGTTGCCCTTCGAACACAATTAGTAGAGTTAGAAGAAAAAAATCGTGCATTACAGAAAGAGCTAAACGAAAAGCAGGAACAGGTTCGAGAAATCGAAAAGGAAATGTCCCAAGAGGCACAAGTCTACTTTAACCTTGCTGAAGATGCTGAGAAATATCGAATGTTTCTCGGAAAAGTTAAAGTAAAGGGAAAAGGTGTAGAAGTAACGCTTGCGGATGGGGATTATAATTCCGAGGAAGAAAATGTTAATAATTATATTGTCCATGAACACCATGTTTTTAAGGTGATAAATGAATTATACATTTCAGGAGCTCAAGCTGTTGCAATAAATGGACAAAGACTTGCCCATAACTCATATATTGTTTGCAATGGACCAGTGATTGAGATTGATGGTCGCCAGCACCCTGCCCCATTTGTCATTACTGCTATTGGTGATGCTGAAGTGTTAGCTTCCGCGCTAAACTTAACAGGCGGTGTCAAGGACTCCTTAGTAAATGAAAATATTCAATTTACTCTCGAACAAAAAAATGTTATTGTCATGGATCCGATATTAGGAAGCTAGTTTTTGTTATAACTCTTTCTTGAATTTTATCCACTTAATTACATAAAGTTAAAACAGTTTGAAAGTTAGGTGGGAATCATGGACAGAAAAAAAACTCTTAGTTTTACTTTAATTACAACTGTTATTGGTTTTATGGTTGCCATCCAATTTCAAACAGTCAAGGAGCCTGTTATTCGTGACACCCGTGATACATGGGAGCTTAGAGAAGATGCTCTAAAAGAACAAGAGCTCCAATTAAAACTAATCCGAGAAGTTCGTTCGAATGAAGAGAAAATCTCTAAATACGAAACTGAATTAAAGCAAAGCAAGGAGCTAGTATTAAGAGAAACACTAAATGAATTAAAAGCTGAAGCAGGACTCACCGAAGTGGAAGGATATGGAATTATCTTGAAGGTTGAACCTGCTATTGAAGAACTTTTGCTAGGAAATGTTGTAACAAATGTCTCACCTGATTTATTAAAGAGATTAGTGAATGAATTAAATATGTATAATGCCATGCATATTTCCATTGATAATCAGCGTTTAATTAATACGACGGTTATCAGAGATATTAATAATGAAACAAAAATTGATGGCCACTCATTAAATCGGATGCCGTTTGAGATAAAGGTTATTGCAGAAAATGAAAAAGCTGCAGAAAAGCTATATAATCGAATGCAAGTTTCAAAGTCTGCAGATGAGTTTTTTGTGGACAATCTAAAGGTAACGGTCATAAAACCTGAGGGAATGATCACGATTCCTGCCTACGAAAATACAATTAGAATTAAGGATATGGAGCCTGTGAATCCTGAAGAAGGAGGCAATTCGTAATGTGGCTTCCAATATTAGGATTAATCATAGGAACTATTCTTGGCTTATTAACGGAAATAAAAGTACCTGATGAATACTCGAATTATTTATCAATTGCAGTGCTTGCTGCGCTAGATACACTCTTTGGTGGAATTCGAGCTCAACTGCAAAATATTTATGATGAAAAAGTATTTGTATCAGGTTTCTTTTTCAATATTCTCCTTGCTGCAAGTTTAGCTTTTCTAGGTGTCCATCTTGGTGTAGACTTATATTTAGCG
>JAEWIG010000128.1 GCA_023387295.1 Bacillota bacterium
ACACATTGTATTACTATCCTTGCTCTCAGTGTTCATCAAGACGAAAAGTTATACTAATACTATCCTTTACACCGAACAAAAATAATTCTTTTTTAGAATAACATTTATCCTAAGGAAAATCAAGCAAAAATAAAAACTACCCATTTTTACCACCGGAGTATTAAATCCAAGTCTACTACCTAACTTCCATTACAAAGGCGTAACTTGAACCTCCTTATTCCAAACTTGTAGAAACATCGTATACATATATATCTTTGTCTTTTGGTAACAGGATTACATTTTCATTTATTTGATTACTCCAATTACATAGCCTTCATACAGATCTTGATATTCACTTCCCCAATAAAAAACGATCTTTGCCAGTAACTCAACGTTATCAGTTGGAAACTCTCCCGACCTCGAGCCGGAATTAATCATTTCTAATTCAATTTTCTCTGGCTTCTGGTCATAGTCTGCTTCCGTTCTATTGACTTTGGTAATTAAATTTTTCATAGGGTCTATTTCAACAAACATCTGCAGGCGAATCTTCGTATTCTTTGTTTGAATTTCACGGAAAACGACTTTCTCCTTCCCATGGCCAATTGATTCACCGTAAGTATACAACAGTTCCCCTGTCTCTTTGTCTTTGACGTCAACAATGATGTGCTCGTCTGTTGTTCTCTTTGTAATGTTTACATTTTGTTTTTGATAAGGAATCTCGACATAAAGATCGTTTAGAGCCAATTGGTGAGCTGTTAAACCTGGGGGATCTATATATTCAGAAACAACACCTGATTCTGATTGAGTACTATTTTTCTCAATACTCTCTGAACTAGAATTCTTATCCGCGATTTGAATATAGGTTAGAACAGATAGAAAGATTAGTGCTGCGATTGTAAACGTACCTACATATACTCTTTTCATAACATTTCCCCATTTTTTTCGTCTATTGTGTTTATTTGCGCATATATGAATGTTTTCAAGCATTTCCTTTTGTTTTTCAGCTGTCAGGACTGGATGTGGGAGCTCTTTTATCTGTTGTTCGACGTTTTCATGGATTTTCTCTGGCATTACATAAACCTCCCTTTCTCATTTTGTAAAGCCTTGACTGCTCGATGATAGGTGAGCCTGACCTTCACTTCTTTCCAGTTTAAAATTTCCGCCGTTTCCTTAATGGATAGTTCCTTTATTCCACGTAGAACAATCACATCCCGATAATTTCGATTTAATTTCTGGATAGCTTGAAACAATTGTTGATTTGTCTCATTTAGTTCGAGAACCTTTTCAGGAGTTTGCTCGTCAAAAGGTTGTTGTTTTTCTTTTAAAAGCAAATTTTTGATTCTTCCTCTTTGTTTTTTGCGAATTTCATCAATAGCCAAATGCCTAGCGATACTAAAAAGCCAAGTTTTAGGAGAAGAGCTTTCTTGAAAAGAATCTTCATTTTTTATCGCTCTAACAAAAACCTCTTGGACTAAATCCTCTACATCAACTGAGCCCAAATAATAAATCAAATATTGATACACATCGTTGCTGTATTGATAAAACCAATCACTTATCCTGCTGTTAGACATTTTTCTGACTCCCCACTTTTTTTGCTACTCATTAGTCGAATAACCTATGTATTTGTTTCACTTCTTCTATTATTTTTTCAAAAATAAAAAAGCGATCGCTCTCATATAGCAATCGCATAGTATACGTTTTTTTATTTTTTAAACAAGCTGATAATATAAACCGTTTTGAGTATCAAACCATAACAGTTTTCCATGTTTGCGCTTTGGTATACGTGTTTGTAAGCTCCATTCAGGATACTGTTTAATAATCTGGACTTGATCACCTGTTGCAAAAGCAATAAAGGATATATAATGGTCTTTTGTCATCGGATGTTCGCTTGAAATAAACCATTCATTATCAATTTCTGTGATTAATAGCTTCTCCTCATCTGTTGCTTTCTTCGCTTCTAAAGGTTCTAACTTTCTTCCACAACAAGAAATCGTAATATCTCCAGTTGCTAATACAATATTATTACAAGAAGTACAAACATAGTAATTCGACTTTTTCATATTTCCTCCCACAAATTCATTCGACGATAATTCACCATCTAAAATATTTTCGATATTTACGCCTAATAGGGAAGATAAACTTGGTAATAACGTAACATCTGGACAGCCATACCCACGCTCCCATTTGGAAATCGTTCGATCAGAAATATTCATTTGATCAGCTAATTGCTTCTGTGTTAGTCCTTTTTCCTTCCGCAAATTATAAATTAACTCTCCTACTTTACGATTATCCACCATTTTCTCCTCCTATTCTACTGCCATCTTAGAGGTTTATGCGGCCTGAAGCAACAAACGTTCCGTAGAGTTAACCTGACAGGGGAACAAGTTCTCTGTACCACGGTAGAATTATTTAAAATTTTGTAGGCTAGGAGCTATCCTAGTAGGCTCTTTCCCCTTAACCAGCTTTAACGTCGCTACGATAAGAAAGCTAACAATGACTAATAAGACCCATGAACTCACCTTACCTAGATGAACGAGACTCCATGCGTTGGATTGATTTGGATATTGCCATGCTCCAAACAGTGTGGCGATATTCTCCGCAACCCATATAAAAAATCCGATAAGCACAAAAGAAAGTGCGATTGGCATCCGGTAGCGAGTTCCATTCACTTCATATGTGACCCATGATTGCAAAAATACGATGATGACGAGTCCAGATAACCACCAGCGAACGTCAATCCAAAAGTGGTGGGTAAAGAAATTTAAATAAATCGCAGCTGCAAGAGGGACAACGACTAAAAACGGTGGCCACTTAACCAGTTCCACCTTTAATCTCCTCCACGCCTGGCAAAGATAACTTGCTACACTTGCGTACATGAATCCGCTATACAAAGGTACTCCATAAATTTTAAAAATACCTTCCTCTGGATATGAC
>JAEWIG010000028.1 GCA_023387295.1 Bacillota bacterium
CCCATATCCATTGGATGGCATTGGACCTATCATGTTTGGCGGCTTTTCATTTGACCCACTTAAAGAAAAAACAAAACTTTGGGAGAAATATGCCGATTCATTATTTCATGTCCCACAATTTATGTACAGTGAAGTTGAAGGGCAAGCTTTTTTAACAACGAATATTGTATGTACCCACAATGACGATATCTCATTAACCGAGAAGATTATTGCAGAAAGAAGAAAGCTTTTTTCAACATTATCAACTGTTCAAAAGGAAAAAACATTTAATCTAATTAATGAAATGGAAATAAATCCTGAAGAATGGAAGGAATCCGTTACTTCGATTGTAAAAGAATTAAAACAATCCTCATTAGATAAGGTTGTTTTGGCAAGGGAATTAAGATTAGTCTTTGATAATATGATCGAAGTTGAGCAAGTTCTTGCCCATTTATTGGAGCAACAAAGGGAGAGCTTTGTCTTTGCATTTGAATCAAATGGCGATTGCTTTCTTGGAGCATCACCTGAGCGTTTAGTTAAGAAGAGTGGTGCAGATTTCTTTACGACTTGTCTTGCTGGATCGATTTCTAGGGGACAAACAGAATCGGACGACCGCGTTTTAGGAGATACGTTATTAAATGATCCGAAGAATATCATTGAACATCAATATGTAGTTGAGATGATTAAAGAAGCAATGGAAGCAGTATGTCAAGAAGTCATTTTGCCAAGTAAAACACAACTGCTTAAGATGAGAGATATCCAACATTTATATACACCTGTAATTGGAAAAGCAACCGAAGAAACATCTTTACTCTTATTGGTCGATAGACTTCATCCAACTCCAGCATTGGGAGGGCTTCCGAAAGAGCCAGCAGTAGAAAAAATTCGAGAAGTGGAAGAATTAGATCGTGGATTTTACGGTGCTCCACTAGGCTGGGTCGATTACCAAGGAAATGGTGAATTTGCTGTTTCGATTCGCTCTGGTCTCGTTCAAGGAAAGGAAGCATCTATTTTTGCCGGATGTGGAGTTGTTGAGGATTCCAATGCAGATAGTGAATACATTGAAACAAAAATTAAATTTCGACCGATGTTAACGGCACTTGGAGGTAAAAGTTTATGAGTCATCAGGAGGCATTAACCTCTTATATTGCCGCATTCGTTTCCGAGCTAGTTTATAACGGGGTAGAGGATATTGTAGTAAGTCCAGGCTCAAGATCTACCCCGATGGCTATGGTAATGGCAGAGCATCCTAACCTTCGTGTGCATATTCATGTAGACGAGCGTTCGGCTGCCTTTTTTGCGTTAGGTATTGCGAAAGCTTCGAAAAAGCCGACTGCGATTTTATGTACGTCAGGAACGGCTGCAGCAAACTATTACCCAGCAGTCGTAGAAGCAAATATTTCTCGTATCCCATTAATTGTGTTAACAGCAGACCGACCACATGAATTACGAGATGTCGGTGCACCACAAGCAATTGATCAAATTCACTTATTTGGGAATCATGTGAAATGGTTTGTAGAAATGCCGCTCCCTGAAAAAACAGAACAAATGCTACGTTATACACGTACTGTTTGTGGACGAGCAGCAGCGACTGCATTGAGCGCTCCAGCAGGACCTGTTCATCTGAATTTTCCTTTCCGTGAACCTCTAATTCCTCAATTAGACCGAGAGGATTTATTTGAATTAAATGAACGTTCTGGTGGATATGTAAAAATTCATACAGGTGAACGAACTTTAAGTAAAAATGAGTATCTGGAAATAAGTGAGAGTCTTCAATCGTATAAACGAGGTATGATTATTTGCGGACCGATTGAAACAGACCATTTTTCTGAAATGGTTGTTAAGCTTGCAGAGAAGCTACAATTTCCGATCCTTGCTGACCCACTTTCGCAACTTAGAAGTGGAAAACACGATGGTACTTATATTATTGATACGTATGATACATTTTTGAAAAATGAAGAAGCGAAAAAGTATTTGAAACCAGAAGTCATTCTTCGCTTCGGTGCTATGCCTGTATCTAAGCCGTTAACGATATTTTTAAAAGAAAATCATGATGTGCGCCAATTTGTAATCGATGGCGGTGGTGGATGGCGAGATCCTGGAATGGTCTCATCTGAAATGATTTATTGTGATGAAACAGAATTTTGCCAAGGGGTCCTTCCTCATTTAGAGAAAAAACTCGATTCAAATTACGTGGAGGATTGGCTAAAGATAAATCACTTAACTCGTACTCAATTAGCGGAAATTAGCAAAGTAAACGAATTAAGTGAAGGGAAATTATTTTACCAGTTAGCTGAAAGGCTTCCAAAAGAGGCAACATTATTTGTGGGCAATAGTATGCCGATAAGAGATTTAGATACCTTTTTCCACTTTAATGATAAGTCAATTCGAATTATGGCGAACCGTGGAGCAAATGGAATTGATGGGGTCACTTCAACGGCATTAGGAGCGGGAATTAGTTCACAGCCATTGTATTTAGTTCTTGGTGACCTAACATTTTTCCATGATTTAAATGGATTAATTGCAGCAAAACAATACGGAATCAATATTAATATTATTTTGATTAATAATAATGGAGGAGGGATATTCTCATTTCTTCCTCAAGCAAGCCACCCGAAAAACTTTGAAAAACTCTTTGGGACGCCGTTAGACTTACAATTTGAGCATGTAGTAAACATGTATGGTGGACACTATGAATTAATCACAGATTGGGATCATTTCTCCGAAGCAATGGAACAAAGTGTTCATAACACGGGCTTGAAGGTTTTCGAAATAACGACAAATCGTGAAAGAAATTTAACTGAGCATCGTGAAATCTGGGATGCAGTTTCCCAGGAAATAAGTCGATTATTGGAAGGCGAATGCTGATGAATTTTGACATCAACGGTATTCGCTATCATGTTGATGTATGGGGAGATGGCTTTCCACTTCTGTTGCTTCACGGTTTTACTGGAAATGGTGAGGGATGGCAAGAATTTATGCCATATTGGAAAGTTCATTCAAAAGCAATTGCACCTGATATTATTGGACATGGAAAAACGGACTCACCCTTAGAAATAACGAGCTATCGTATAGAAATGGTGGCTCAAGACTTAAACGCCATTCTAGAAGAGATGCAAATTGATAAAATCGATATACTCGGTTACTCGATGGGTGGCAGATTGGCATTAACGTTTGCGGTTAAATATCCCGAAAAAGTTAGAAGGCTTATCCTTGAAAGTTCTTCTCCTGGACTTGAAACAGCAGATGAAAGAAAAGCTAGACAAATGCAGGATGAAAAGCTTGCTCTCCGGATAAAGGAGCAGGGGATTCAAAGTTTTGTTGAGTATTGGGAGAATATCCCGCTTTTTCATAGTCAAAAACAACTGCCTGAAAGTGTTCGGAGTAGTATTCGGAAACAGCGATTAGGCAATAGTAAGACCGGTTTAATGAATAGTCTATATGGGATGGGGACAGGTGTGCAACCATCTTGGTGGGAAGCACTAAACGATGTACAAATCCCCACCTTACTGATTACCGGTAGTATCGACGAAAAGTTTTGTAAAATAGCTGAAAAAATGACCAAAGTGCTGAAAAACAGCCAGTGGGTTTCGATATCTGACTGTGGGCATGCAATTCATGTGGAGAAACCTGAAATTTTTGGTACAATAGTAAGTGAGTTTTTAACGAAAGGCCAATTTTGATTAATACATATAAAAAGGAGGATTCCGTTATGTCAGCAGTAGAATGGGTTGCAGGAAAAAAGTATGAAGAAATTATTTATGAAACGTACAACGGAATTGCAAAAATTACGATTAATCGTCCACATGTACATAATGCATTTACACCAAGAACGGTTATGGAATTAATCGACGCGTTTGCTTATGCTCGTGACGATGCGAATGTTGGAGTAATTGTCTTAACAGGTGCTGGGGATAAAGCGTTCTGTTCAGGTGGAGATCAGAAGGTTCGTGGTCACGGTGGTTACGTTGGTGATGACCAAATCCCACGACTGAATGTGTTAGATTTACAACGTTTAATTCGTGTCATTCCGAAGCCTGTCGTTGCAATGGTTAAAGGGTATGCAATTGGTGGGGGACATGTTCTTCACATCGTTTGTGATTTAACGATTGCTGCAGATAATGCTGTCTTTGGACAAACCGGCCCTAAAGTAGGGAGCTTTGATGCAGGATATGGCTCTGGCTATTTAGCAAGAATCGTTGGTCATAAAAAGGCTCGTGAAATTTGGTACTTATGCCGCCAATACAATGCTCAAGAGGCTTTAGATATGGGACTTGTTAATACAGTTGTTCCACTTGATAAAGTAGAAGAAGAAACAATTAAATGGTGTGAAGAAATGCTAGAAAATAGCCCAACGGCTCTACGTTTCTTAAAAGCAGCATTTAATGCTGACACTGATGGACTTGCAGGCATTCAGCAATTCGCTGGTGATGCGACTCTACTTTACTACACAACAGATGAAGCAAAAGAAGGTCGCGATGCATTTAAAGAAAAGCGCAAGCCTGATTTCGATAAGTTCCCACGTTTCCCTTGATTTTGGGATGAATATTATCATTACCAAACAGCTTGATGGTACTTCCATCAGGCTGTTTTTACATAAAGATAAAATTTTCTACGGGGTGTACCATGGTAAAACAAATGCTGCCCAATTTTTTACTAAAGAGAGCTTCTATAACACCAGAACGACCAGCGATACATTTTAATGGGATAACTTATTCGTTTAGAGAAGTTTATGACCGAGCTTATAAGGTGGCAGGGCAATTAACATTCTATGGATTGAAAGAGAAGCAGTTTGTCGGTGTACTATTACAAAATCATTTCGATACGGCAGTCATATACTTAGCGTTTCAGTTGATTGGTGTTCGTGCTGTTATTCTTAATAATCGCCTAACTGCTGATGAGCTTATGTGGCAATTAAACGACTGTCAGGCTGCATTCTTAGTGACAGAAAGCGCATTTTCAGGAAAGAGTATAGAAATAAAGAGTACCTTGCTCCACATAAAAATAATTGAAAAAGAAGCTTTGTTCGAGGCTGATTTCTCTGAACCAACAATTATCACAGAAGTCGACCTTGATGAGGTTTGTACAGTTATGTATACATCGGGGACGACTGGCCATCCGAAAGGTGTTTTACAAACGTATGGAAACCATTGGTGGAGCGCGATTGGTTCTGCATTAAATTTAGGGCTTAATGAGAACGACAGCTGGTTATGCACGGTTCCCATGTTTCACATTAGCGGCTATTCCATTCTAATGCGTTCTATCATATATGGAATGAAGATGGTCATTCATGAATCCTTTCATGAGCTAAAAGCAATTGAAGCTATTCGCTCAGAAAAAGTAACGATTATGTCGGTTGTCGGTACGATGTTAACACGAATGGAAAAGGAATTAAATAAGGATAATCTTCCAGCTGAATTCCGCTGTATGTTACTTGGGGGTGGCCCAGCATCTAAGTCTTTGTTAGAAAAATGTCATGCGAAAAACATTCCCGTTTATCAAACATACGGAATGACAGAAACCTCATCGCAAATTGTGACGCTTTCACCAGAATATAGCTTTAGTAAGCTTGGTTCTGCTGGAAAACCGCTTTTTCCTTCTCAATTAAAAATCATTGATTCAAATGGCGAGATGGCAGAAGAACATGTAGTAGGTGAAATTGTTGTAAAAGGACCGAATGTTACATGTGGTTATTTACATCGAGAAGAAGAGACTGCACAAAAACTAGTGGATGGTTGGTTGTACACTGGAGATATCGGTTATTTAGATGAGGAAGGCTTTCTATATGTATTAGATCGTCGTTCTGATTTAATTATTTCTGGTGGTGAAAATATTTATCCTGCTGAAATCGAAGGCGTGTTAATGTCCCATTCAAGCGTTTTAGACGCAGGGGTTATCGGCATGAAGGATGAAAGATGGGGAGAAGTTCCTGTTGCCTTCATTGTGATGAAAAATAATATTAGTAATGAAGAAATCATCCATTATTGCCAACAAAAATTAGCAAAATATAAAATACCTAAAGAAATTATTCCAATTGATGAAATCCCACGAAATGCCGCTAAGAAAATTTTGCGCAGAGAGCTTAGAAAGCTACTTGGAGAAACGCAGAAATAATTTTCATATTGAAAAGAGGCAATGATCTGCATTAGCTGTAGATCATTGCCTCTTTTCTAGTTACATATTAAGAGATGTTAGTATGAGGGTTCGAATGTTTGGCAATCGGTTTCCTTGCTGTTTGAGGCAGTATCGCCTTTGTTGCTGACTACAAAAATTTCCGTAGCATTGCATTTGTTTCCCTTTCCCCAAAAAGTACAATTATTGACTTCACATAAAACATCTTTTGCCATCGCGATCGACTCCTTCAAATTAATGAATGAAATTGGGCGTTTTTGTGTAACACTCACCCTGTTATAGGTTGTGATAATACGCAATTGATCATTCATATTATTTGAAGAAAGTACTGTGGCGTAGCAAACTATTTTTACGTTACTCGTTTAGCCCTTTTTTAATTGCTTCGAGATTATCTTCCATGAGTGAAAAGTAAGTGGCTTTATTTTTAATATTATCATCTGTTAATACTGATAAGTTATGAAGCACTAAAGGTTCTGCTCCAATTTCCTTTTGGATGATTTCTGTTAGCTTAGAGTTAACGTTTTGTTCAAAAAATACATATTTCAAATTATGTTTTTTTGCCACTTCAATAATCTTTTGTAGCTGTTTTTGTGATGGTTCATTTGAGGTGTTCAAACCTGCAACACTAATTTGCTTAATACCGTAGCGTTTTTCCCAGTATCCAAATGCAGAGTGTGAAACGATGATTTCTTTATGCTTTGATTCACTTACCATTTTCTCGAAATCTTGATTTAATTGGTCGAGTTCTTTTGCTAAAAGAGAATAATTAGTTTCGAACTGCTCTTTTTGTTCTGGCATTTTTTCGATTAGCGCATCTTTAATGGTTAAAGCTAAATCCTTTGCATAAACGGGGTCAGTCCACACATGCGGATCAATGTCACCATGATGGTGACCATCCTCGTCATGTTCATCGTTTTCTTTATGCTCAGTTTCCTCTAATTGAATATGTTCCGCTGCACCTAACATTGTGACATTTTCATTTTTCAAAGCGTTCTTAGCTTTTTCAACAAAGCCTTCTAGCCCCAGACCAATATAAACAAAAATATCTGCGTCAGCCAAATTCATCATATCTTTTTGTGTAGGTTCAAAAGAATGTTCATCTGAACCAGGTGGGTAGATTGTGTTTACTTGTACAAAATTTCCTCCAATGCGTTCAGTGAAATATTGTAAAGGATAGACGGTTGTATAGATGCTTAACTTATCTTGGTCACTCTCATCTTTTTTCTCCGAAGATTCTGTTCCAGTAGAGCAACCTGTTAGTAATAAGCTTAATGATAAAAACAATGCAAATACCTTTTTCATGATAACTCCTTTCTCAATGCAATAAATCCAAGTCATTCTGATTTGATGTGAAAAAAATATATGAAATAAATATTGTAAATATATTCTAATCGTAACCATTCCGATTACCATTGTAATTTTACAAAAAATAAATCTAAAAATCAAGAATAAAATTTGTCTGTATTGGATTCTTTTTGTATTCTATAACTAATGAAAAAAATGTAAGGGGTAGCGAGATGACACTAATAAAAGAAATTCTAGAATTTAATCAGCAATTTGTTGCTGAAAAAAAATACGAGAAGTATACAACAACAAAATACCCAAATAAGGGAATGGTTATTGTTACATGTATGGATACACGATTAGTTGAACTTCTTCCAAGAGCAATCAATGTACGTAATGGTGACGTCAAAATTGTTAAAACAGCAGGTGCACTTGTTGCGCATCCTTTTGGTAGTATAATGAGAAGTTTGTTGATTGCCGTGTATGAGCTTCAAGCGGAGGAAGTTTTGATTATTGGTCACTATGATTGTGGGATGAGTGGAATGAAGCCAGAAGGTATTATGGATAGCATGAGAAAACGAGGCAAATCTGAGGATGTACTTGATACAATTACGTACTCAGGTGTTGATGTTAAAGATTGGCTCAAAGGTTTTGATGATGTTGAGGAAAGCGTCGCGCATAGCGTGCGAATGGTGAAAAAACATCCATTAATGCCTACGGATGTTCCTGTTCACGGGTTAGTCATTGATCCAGGTACTGGAGAATTAAAAGTAGTTGTCGATGGATATGAGATTTAACTTGTGATTAGATAAAACCTAATTTGATTTCTTTGTCTTTGTAGGCCATTTATCGGGTACAGGATCGATTCCACCTGGATGAAAGGGATGGCATTTTAATATCCGCTTTATAGCCAACCAGCCTCCCTTAATAGCACCAAATCGTTTTACAGATTCAAGTCCATAGTGTGAACAAGTTGGGTAAAATCGACAAGTAGGTGGCTTAAGCGGAGATATGACAATTTGATAAAAGCGGATGATCCCAATAAACATTTTTTTTAACATGCTGATTCTTCCATTCTATATAATTTCGTGCGTCTCCAAAATTTTATTCTTATGGTACGAATTCCAATGATAAAAAGATATCATATTATCTTTTAATTGGCGAACGTCTTGAACTTTCATGCTCATCGTACTGTATTTTTTAGATTTATATGAATCTTTACTTTCAGCGCTTACACTTTTCTAATGAACATACTCGATTTTTACGATACAATAAAGGGAGAAATTAAAGGAGTGATTGAGCATGCCTTCAGTAGAGAGCTTTGAATTAGATCACAATGCGGTAAAAGCGCCTTATGTTAGACATTGCGGAGTGCATCAAGTAGGGACAGATGGAGTAGTTAATAAGTATGATATCCGTTTTTGTCAGCCAAATAAACAGGCAATGAAGCCAGATGTTATTCATACGTTAGAGCATCTGCTTGCTTTTAACCTTCGAACGTATTGCGAAAAGTATGACCACTTTGATATTATTGATATTTCGCCAATGGGCTGCCAAACTGGCTACTATTTAGTCGTGTGTGGGGAACCAACGGTCGATGAAATCATTGATTTGCTTGAGGATACGTTGAAGGCGGCAGTGGAAGTAACAGAAATTCCTGCTGCGAATGAAAAGCAATGTGGGCAAGCAAAGCTTCATGATTTAGATGGTGCAAAACGCTTAATGCGTTTCTGGCTAGAGCAATCTAAGGAAGGCTTAAAGCAAGTTTTTGCGTAGAAAACTATTTGAATAATGAAAAGTAAAAAGCCGAGCTGGATATTATTTCATCCAGTCCGGCTTTTATTGTTTCTTATACTCACGTTGTTCATTGTTCAACTGTGTGCTTTGATCTATTGGGTCAACCGTGTGTTTATATGTGTAAGCTTTTGAAGTCGTTACGACTGCTAGAATAATGACAATCGCAACAATTATTACCGAGATGGCAATAACAGCAATCATTTTGAAATCATCCCCTTTTCTTCTATAGTTTACCATGAAAAAGGTTCAAAATGAGAGTGACTTGGTTTCGACGGATAGCATAGTTTTTAAATAAAATTCTTAAACATTCAGGTGAAAACTAGGCGCAATACTTACAGTAGTTTTTATTATGTAAATTAATGAATATTTCGGTGATGAGCATTCGTGTTGCGCTGATGTCCAAGGTTTTCACTTGCGAATTTTCCTTTTAAGCTCTCAATTAAATAAAGACCCACTAAATCGTACAATTCTTGATTATTTAGCTCGTGAATAATCCGTAATAAATCATCCCGGGTCATTTCCTCTAAAAAGGCAAAGGCGAGCATATCAATATCTTCCTCATCTCCGGTAAGCTTGTGACGATATAGTTCATAAAGTTCATCGATTATTTTCATAAAGGTCACCTCCAATTTTAAAATTGTTTACTATTTATAAAGCATTCGAATGAAGATTTACGTTAGTATATGTTTATTTCCCGTTAATGATAGCAAATATGCATAAATTTTTCATTATGCGGGAACTGCTAACAAGAAAAGTTTAGGTAACTTGAGCCTAAGCTAGACAAGAAGGTATTGTAACACAGCCAACTTTTTCTAGTAAAGGGGAAGTCACAATGGAAGAAAATAAGAAAACGTATTATATAACGGTTGGAACAGGCGAAATTACTCAGATTGCTACTGCGGCCCCATGGGATTTTAAAATTAGAGCGACTAGTAATGAAATAAAAGAGCTACGCACATACTTCAAGCAAAATTACTCAACAGATTGGCAAAGTTTTTGGCGAAGTCATATTCCATATTTAGAATACCATAATGACAAGGAAAATGATGAGTTTGATGAAATAATGCTGAAAGCTTACGAATTGATTTACCGACTTGGAGATCATGAGACGAGAAATCACATTGAAGGTATGGGGATTTTAAATGATTAAAAGAAAATGGGCTGTCCGATAAGTGCCTGGATCCTTCTTGCAACACAATATATAGATGAATTTTCACGAATTCTTATCTATACAACGTATTGGAGGTGCCAGGCTCTTCGTTTTCGG
>JAEWIG010000297.1 GCA_023387295.1 Bacillota bacterium
GGCAAAAATTATGGATATTCTCCTCTATTTTG
Organism: Bacillota bacterium; assembly: GCA_023387295.1. Lineage (GTDB taxonomy): Bacteria > Bacillota > Bacilli > Bacillales > Cytobacillaceae > Cytobacillus. Next base: position 33 of record JAEWIG010000297.1, read on the forward strand.
CAGAACTAAAAGATTATCCGTTAAAAAAAGCTCGCCAGCGTGCTTTACACTATTTAGAAAAGTTCGGTCTTGAAGGAAAAGAAAAAGCAACGCTAGAGGAATTATCAAAAGGAATGGGGCAGAAGGTTCAATTTATTGCTTCGATCATTCATGAGCCAGAGTTATTGATTTTAGATGAACCATTTTCTGGTCTAGATCCTGTAAGTCAGGAAGTGTTTAAACAGGAAATTAAAGATTTAGCAGCAAACGGGACTGCGATTCTATTATCCTCTCATCAAATGAATCTGGTAGAAGCGTTATGTGATAGGCTTTATATGATTAATCGTGGCCGGAAAGTTTTGCATGGCACATTAGAAGATGTGAAGAGACAATATGCAAACTTTAAATGTACGATACACGGAGAAAACGATGAGAATGTGCTCGAAAAGATCTCAAATGTCCAGCGCATTGAACATAAAGGTGATCATTCTATTCTTTATTTAGATGCCCATATTCAGCCAGCTTCATGGCTTAAAGCTTTGCCTGATTCGCTTATTATTAAAGAACTTGCTCTTGATCGGATTTCATTACACGAAATTTTCATTGATATTGCCACGAACCAGAATGGATTAGCGAAAGGGGAGATCGAGAATGCGAAATAGCATGAAAGTAGCAAAATGGGAATATAAACAAAACATGAAAAATAAATCATTCATCATCTCCTTATTTTTAACACCACTTTTTTTCATTGTGTTTTCTGCTTTACCTAGTATTTTTGATAATCTGAAAAGTGAACCTGAACAGGTGAAAGTTTATCTCTCTGATGAAATAGGCATATGGGATGAAGCAGAAGACCTGCTTAAATCCCAAGGTGCTAACTGGAAAATCGAGGATGTTAGAAAAGAAGATGAAGCAAAAACTCAGAATAAATTGCTTGAAGAGAAAAATAGTGCCTACATCATTTTTTCGGAAGATTCGATAAAAAACGGTCATGTAAAGGTTTATACAAGTGAAAAAATCGCTAAAGATTTCCTTTCACAAGTTCAACTACTTAAAAATCCGGTTCAACTGCTTCAAATGGAGCATCTTACGATTACGGAAGAAGAAAAGGCAGTGTTAATGAAAGGAATACAAGTAGAAACAATCGAGGTGACTGCGGAGAAAGATGACTTAGCGAAGGACCCATTAGAACGGTTAATCCCAGGTGTATTTGCAGGAGTTATTTTATTCTCAATTGTTTTAACGGGCATGATGATCTTCCAAAGTGCTAGCCAAGAAAAGAAAGAGAAAGTGGCCGAAATCGTGCTCTCCTCTTTAACTCCAGCAGAGCTCATGCAAGGGAAAATTGTCGGTTATTTTGCTCTTGGTATTACACAAGTATTTGTTTGGGTTTTCATTCTTGTTCCTTTTATCATGTGGAAATTTGACCTTCCAATTTTGAAATATTTATTTGTCCCAGAAACGCTGTTACTTATATTGATTGCGATTGCAGGATATTTAATGTTTGCGGCTATTTTTGCAGGGATTGGGGCTACGATTGAAGATGTGAATACAGCAGGGAATTTCCAAGGATTTGTTCTTCTTCTTCCGTGGCTGCCTTTAGTATTGCTACAGCCTGTTGTGGCTGATCCGGAAGGAATTGTAGCACAAATTGGTTCCTATTTTCCGCTAACCTCTCCGGCTATTTTAATCCTTCGATTATCACTCTTAGATAGTTGGCCATGGTTAGAAATTATCATCTCACTAGTGATTTTAATGGGGGCTATTTTGCTTTTAATGAAGATGGCAGGGAAAATTTTCAGAACAGGGATGTTAATGTATGGGAAAAATGCTACACCACGCGAGATGATCAAATGGTTAATGCATTAACGCACTTTGTGAATGGTAGCTTCTCCCTTACATTGCATTTAGGCTGTAAAAATGTTATTATAAGTGGTAAATAATTTAGAAACCCTGGACATACTCCGCTTGGAGAATGTCCTTTTCAATTTGATAATATGAATATCTGGATCCAAACTTGCTAAAGTGATCCTTGCATTGATAAATTGTCCATTAATGATAAGACAGGATAATGAAACAAATTTCGTGGGTGTATGACATCCCTTTAATCTGCGATAAAATGTAAAGGGCTTTACGAAAAATATGTACGGAGCCTGATTTTCATCCGAACAATTTAAGGGTTTCGAGCTGAAGCCTTAGGTGGATGCCTCACGTTTTTATCGAGCAACTAGGGTAAAAATCTGGGCGCAAATACATAAAGGCGAATTTGATATAGTTTTTTAGAAGGAGAATGAACACATTGACAAAGTTTCAAGATTTGGGCATCAGCCCAGCAACGATGAAATCCCTAGAAAGAATGGGGTTTGAAGAAGCAACACCGATTCAAGCGCAAACAATTCCATTGAGCTTAGAAAATAAGGATTTAATCGGACAGGCTCAAACAGGTACAGGAAAAACGGCTGCGTTTGGCGTTCCGATGATTGATAAAATCGATCATGAAAAGGATTTTATCCAAGGAATTGTTATTGCTCCAACACGTGAGCTTGCGATTCAAGTATCAGAAGAACTTTATAAAATCGGCTATGGAAAGAGAACAAAAGTTTTAGCTATTTATGGGGGGCAGGATATTAATCGCCAAATTCGTGCGCTAAAAAATCGCCCACATATTATTGTTGGAACGCCTGGTCGAATTTTAGACCATATTAACCGTAAAACATTGAAGCTTGAAAATATTCACACCGTTATCCTAGATGAAGCAGATGAAATGTTAAACATGGGTTTTATCGAGGATATTGAAGCCATTCTAAGCAAAACGCCTGAAGAAAGACAGACTCTATTGTTCTCTGCAACAATGCCTGCTCCAATTCAACGCATGGCTGAACGCTTCATGAAGGACCCTCAAATCGTTCGAGTAAAGACTAAGGAAGTAACGGTTCCTCAAATTCAGCAATACTATTTAGAGGTGCAAGAGAGAAATAAATTTGATGTTTTAACAAGACTACTTGATATTCAATCTCCTGAGCTTGCCATTATTTTCGGTCGCACAAAGCGTCGGGTTGATGAATTATCTGAAGCTCTTAATTTAAGAGGTTATAATGCTGAGGGAATCCACGGTGATTTAAGCCAAGCGAAACGTATGTCTGTATTACGTAAATTTAAAGAAGGCTCCATTGATGTTCTTGTAGCAACAGATGTAGCGGCAAGGGGTCTTGATATTTCTGGTGTTACACATGTATATAACTTTGATATTCCGCAAGATCCAGAAAGCTATGTTCACCGTATTGGACGTACAGGTCGTGCTGGAAAAACAGGTGTAGCGATGACGTTTATTACACCTAGAGAAAAATCGTATTTACAGGTTGTTGAGCGTGTTACAAAACGAAAAATGGATCGCATGACGCCACCTACATTGGATGAAGCATTAGAAGGACAACAAAAAGCTGTTGTCGAGCGCATTCTTCAATCAATTGAAGCCAATAATCTTCAATATTACAAGCAAGCGGCTGAGGAGCTTCTTGAACAGCAGGATGCTGTGACAGTTGTTCAAGCTGTGTTGAAAATGTTAACGAAGGAGCCGGACACAACACCTGTTAAGTTAACAGAAGAAAGACCTTTACCGGCTAAAAGAGAGAGAAGATCAGATGATCGTAAACGCTCCTACAGTGGCCAAAGCGACAGACAAAGAGCTCCATATAGATCTCGTCAAGGCACTACAGGAAAACGTCATAACTCAAGCAATCGCAGCAATTCAAACCGTAGCAACTCAAATAGCCATCGTTAAAAAAAGAGAGCAATACTGCTCTCTTTTTTTTAACTAGGTTATCGTGAAAATTTCTAATATACTAAAAATATATCGTTTGAGATTGGAGGTCATTCTTCATGAGAGAGCCGAAAAACAGAATATCGGAAAAAGGGTTAAAGGTATGGAGAATTACTGGGGTGATTTACTCTGTATTTAGTTTACTTATTACCGGTGCCATTATCTGGTTAACATTGTCTTTTGACTGGCCGATTTGGATCATTCCGATCGCACTGTTGATTTTATCGATTGAAGCCTATTTATCCATTTCGTTACTCCCGATATTAAAATGGAAGCGCTGGCGGTATGAGGTGCGAGAAGATGAGCTTGAAATCCAACATGGTGTTTTTATTATCAAAAGAATGCTCGTTCCGATGATACGAGTGCAGCATGTTGATACACGTCAAGGACCGTTACTACGAAAATATCAATTAGCAACTCTTACTGTGTCAACAGCTGCAACGGTGCATGAGATTCCTGCTCTTGATTTAGAAGAAGCTGAGGAGCTTCGATTTAATATTTCAAAGCTTGCAAGGGTGGCTGATGAAGATGTCTGACGCGAAAAGACTGCATCCCGTCTCCACTATCATTCATTGCTTGCAACTATTAAAAGAAATGATCATCCCATTTTTAATTTTTGTTGTCTTCGGTAGTAAAAATGGTGTTTTTCAACTTATTATTACAGCGGTCATTTTGGTTATTGTTCTAATTAGTGGTTTTTTATCTTGGTTGCGGTATACATATAGGCTAGAAGAGAATGAGCTTCGTATCGAATACGGCGTTTTTGTAAGGAAAAAGAGATACATTCCTTTTGAACGAATCCAGAGTCTTGATTTATCAGAAGGGCTCCTCCAACGTCCATTTGGCCTTGTAAGAGTAAAGGTTGAAACAGCTGGAAGTGGGAAAAATGAAGCAGAAGCGGTATTAACGGCTATTTCAAAAGCAGAAGCAAGGCTCATTCAGCAAACGATGTTTTCTGCAAAGGAATTGAAAAAAGCTGAAACAGGAGAATTCGTTGCTGAAAAACCGATGGAAGAAATTATTTATCAGATTTCAACGAAGGAGTTATTGCTATTAGCTTCTACTTCTGGTGGAGTGGGAGTGGTCTTATCAGCAGTGATTGCATTTGCTTCCCAATTTGAGGAATTCATCCCGTATGATAAGGTTTTTCGTGGGTTAGAGGGTGTCGTTTCGAACGGGGTTTTATTCGTTAGCATTCTCGTGTTTGTGGGGTTTTTAATTGCCTGGATTGCTGCGGTTATCGGAACGATGGTGAAGTATGCTAGTTTTACAGTTAAGAAAAAAGAGGATGATATTATTATATCTAGAGGATTACTTGAGAAAAGGCAGCTTACGATTCCCCTACATCGAATTCAAGCGATCAAAATTAGTGAAAATTTAATTAGGCAGCCACTTGGCTTCAGCACTGTTTTTGTCGAGAATGCTGGAGGCTCAGCTACAGACGAAGATAGCGCACGCGTGATGCTATTACCCATTATGAAAAAGAAACGGATTGCCGAAATTTTATCACCTTATTTACCTGAATATCATTTTTCACCAACCATTCATCCTGTCCCTAAAAGGGCTTTAAGAAGATATATTATAAGAGGTCTAATCGCGATTTCTCCATTTGTTGTTGTGCCAATTATCTTTTTGCGACCGTGGGGATACTTTGCTTCTGTTTTAGTACTATTATCTGTTCTCGTTTCTTATTTAAATTATAAAGATGCAGGATGGAAAATTGAGCAGGAGCAGCTAACCCTCCGTTATCGACACTTTATAAAAAATACGATTCTGATGAAACGAAATCGGATTCAATCCCTTCGCTACCAAGAAAGCTTTTTTCAAAGAAAAAATGAGTTAGCAACGGTAAATGCAGTCGTCATGTCGGGAACAGGTGGAGCAGGTGGCCGTGTTGTTGACTTGGAGAAAAAGGATATTACCGATATTTATAAATGGTATTCCTATACGAAGACTGACTCATGAGTTCTCGAAGATTTCGTAACAAAATAATTGAACAAAAAGAGGCTTCGAATTAATGAAGCCTCTTTGTTTATTTTTTAAGTATGGCCATCCCAAGAAGAAATCCTGCTAATAGACCAAATAAGTGGGCGGTTACATTTATATTAGGCTGTAAAAAGGTCATGACTACTCCGATAACGGTTATGGTTATAATAATTTGTGAATTATTTTTGGAAATGAGGTTCTTTTTGAATTTAGTAAGAGCGATGAAAAAACCAAATAGGCCAAAAATGGCTCCACTTGCACCTACATGAATATACGTCGGTGGTTGAATGACGAGTGTCGCGATATTGGCAGCAATTCCTGCTGTTAGATAGACAAAGATAAATTTCCCCTTCCCTAATATTTGCTCTAATGCTGGACCAAAAAGGACAAGCGAAAAGCTATTAAATAGCAAATGAGGAAAACTAGCATGCATAAAGATGGGCGTTACGAGCCGCCAATATTCACCTTCGATGATATATAAATTAACGCCAGCAAGATTTTCAAATAGCCATCCTTTCGGGAAAATTGGTAAATCCATTAGTAAGTAAAGTACAATGTGAATAGAAATGATAATAGAAACAATAGGGTAGTAGCGTATAAATTCTTTAAAGCTCTCAGTTCTTGTAAACATACTAGTACTCCTTTCTTTTGCACAAATAAAATCGTCGTCTGATTCGTTGAACAACCCTCGATCTACGAAGTAATCGTAAGCGCAGTGAAATGAAGCTGACGACATTTTACATAACATTTTTGGGAATAGACGCTCATGAATGTATATTTTAATTATTATCCTTTAAATTTGTTTTGTATGCAGTATTAATTTTACCAGAAGGAAGATGAATCATGATTACCGGGATTGGAATAGATATTATTGAGCTTGAACGGATTCGGAAAATTTATCAGCGCCAGGATAAATTTGTTGATCGAGTGTTAACATCGAATGAAAAAGCTGTTTTCAACACACTGTCAGAAAACAGAAAAATAGAATTTTTAGCAGGCCGGTTTGCTGCGAAAGAAGCGTATTCCAAAGCGGTTGGAACAGGGATAGGTGAAAATCTCTCTTTCTTACATATTGAAATTGAAAAGGATGAAAAGGGAAAGCCCTTTATATCAAAACCAACCAGTAAAGGGGTTCATCTTTCGATATCTCATAGTAAAGACTATGCGATTGCTCAAGTGGTAATCGAGGATATGTAACTTTATTCAGAATCAACCTTATTCCGATTTAGATAAGCTTGTCAATTTTTACGAGCATATTCTTTAAGGTTGTCTCATATATTCATAGTGCAATAGGAGAGACAAGTCAGGCGATGAGTATAGACGCTTTCATTCGATTGTCTGCTTTTATCTCCTCCAAGATAAGCATGGATAATGCCTGCTGTCGTTGGATACACGACGAATCGAGACAAAAGGGGTTGAAAGAATGAGGAGAAAGTGGTTGATGCTTTTAGCCGGACTGTTGGTAGTCGTTGCATTATCTGCCTGTGGGGCGAAATCGCAGAGTGATGTAACGAAAGATTTGAATAAGAAGCTAGGAGAGATTAAAAGCTATAAGGCAAATGCAAAAATGACTTTGCAAATGGGAGCGGAACCCCAAACGTATGAGATTGAGGTCTCACATAAAAATCCCTCCTATTATCGCGTTAACTTGAAAAATGCGCAAAGAGATCAAAGTCAAATGATTCTTCGCAATGATGAAGGGGTTTTTGTTCTTACTCCGGCTTTGAATAAAAGCTTCCGATTCCAAAGCGAATGGCCGAAAAACAGCAGTCAAGCCTATTTATATGAATCTTTAATCAAGGATATCCTTGAGGTTAAAGAGGCTAAATTTGCAGCAACAAAGGAGCACTATGTTTTTGAAACAAAAACAAGGTATCAAAACAATCAAATGTTCCCAACACAAGAAATTAAATTTAAAAAATCTGACTTAACACCCGTTAGTGTGAAAGTGATGGATTCGGATAAGAACGCCCTTGTTAAAGTGGAGTTTTCCAGTATGAAATTTAATATTAATTTCGATAAAAAGGAATTTGATATGCAAAAGAATTTAACAGGTGCGCAGATGGAAATTCCTGTGATGAAAGAACTGGGAAATGAAGACTTTTCCGTTAAATATCCAGCAGACTTTCCTAATATAAGTTTAATTGAAGAAAATGAAATAAAAACAGAAAACGGAAAACGCGTTATTTTGACTTATGAAGGAGAAAAATCCTTTACACTCGTACAAGAAAAAGCAGTGGTGAAGCCTGTCTCCTCCCTAACAACCCTTAAAGGGAATCCGGTCGATTTAGGATTTACAATTGGAGCGTTCTCGAATAATGCCATTTCTTGGACATACCAAGGAGTCGAATATATGCTGGCATCGAATGACTTAACCGAGGAAGAAATGGTGATGATCGCACGTTCTGTACAAGGTGGGGTAATAAAATAGTAATTTTTAACAATGGAAATTGATTAAGGCTCTTTACTAGGGCCTTTTTTTGTATGTAAAAAAACGTAGTCAGATTCATCTGGGATTAAAAAATATTTGACATTGAGTTTAAGGAGTTTGATAATCGTTATTATCAATAAAGAAGGGTGTTTAAAGTGGAGAATTTACTAGGACATCATGAGGCTTTCTACCGTGATGCATGGGTAGAAATAAACTTGGACAATATTTCATATAATATAAAGGAAATAAAGAAGCATTTACAAAAAGATGTAAAAATCTTTGCTGGTGTTAAAGCAAATGCATATGGTCACGGCTATGTTGAAGTGGCCAAAACGGTTCTAGAAGCAGGTGCGTCCTACTTACTTGTCGCGTTTTTAGATGAAGCGCTAACGCTGAGGAAAAACGGGATTACGGCTCCTATTCTCGTATTAGGTGCATGTAGGCCAGAGGATGCATGGATAGCAGCAGAGAACAACATTACTCTTACTGTTTTTCAAGAAGAATGGCTTATGCAGGCGAAGAATAACCTTAAGTCTACACTATCTATTCATATTAAACTGGATACTGGGATGGGAAGACTAGGTATTCGAAGTAAAGAAGCTTTACAACAGCTTGAGATGATGGCTAACAGCGAACCTCTTATTCATTTAGAAGGAGTTTACACTCATTTTTCCACATCCGATGAAATGGACCTAACACATTTTAATCTGCAAATGAATCGTTTTCAGGAAATGCTCTCTTGGTTAGAAAAAAGACCTGAATACGTTCATGCGGGTAATAGTGCCGCTACACTGAGATTTCCAGAAACACATCTCAATGCGGTTAGAATAGGTATTGCATTATATGGATTAACGCCTTCACCAGCAATTACATCTTTGCTACCTTTTCCGCTAAAACCAGCTTTCTCTCTCCAAACAAAACTTGTTCACGTCAAAAAAGTACAAAAAGGCGAAAAAATTAGCTATGGAGCAACATATGAAACGAAGGAAGACGAATGGATCGGAACGCTGCCAATTGGTTATGCAGATGGATGGCTCCGAAAGCTTCAAGGTCAGGAAGTCATTGTGGATGGGAAGCGTGTTCCAATTGTTGGGCGAATCTGTATGGATCAATGCATGATCAAGCTCCCGACAAAATTGCCAGTTGGGACTCCTGTAACCCTAATTGGTCAGCAAGGAAATGAAATGATTACCGTAGATGAAATGGCTAAAAGGCTCGAAACCATAAATTATGAAATTACTTGTATGATTGCACCGAGAGTTCCAAGAGTATATAAGAAAAATGATCAAATTACACGAATTATCAATCCTCTTTTATAAGCCTTCTTGGAAGGGGATTTAGTTAAATTTTTGAAGAAACATCTTTTTTTCTAGAAAATCATGCATAAAAGAACGATTCTTAGGCTGATAATACAGAAGAATTGATAAATCCTCTTTGCATAAGGCATGAATGATGGTAATATAAAAATTGGTAGATATAAAATGGTGTGTAGTGATTGGTGGAGGTGTTTGTTTGTGTCTGAGTCCAGCGCAACAACGGAGATAATGGTAAAATTACCGCAACATCTTTTAACCGAGTTAGACGGTTTTGCTAAACAGGAAAACGTTAATCGGAGTGAATTCATTTATCAAGCAACCAAAATGTATTTGCGTGAACGAAAGAAAAGACAAATTCGTGAGTCCATGAGACGCGGCTATATGGAGATGGCAAAAATAAACTTGACGATTGCATCTGAAGCATTTCAGGCAGAATTCGAGGCAGAGCATACAGTTGAACGTCTAGTAAGCGGAGGGTAATCCGTTGAATGTGAAACGTGGTGACGTTTATTTTGCAGACCTATCCCCAGTTGTTGGTTCCGAACAAGGTGGAGTCCGTCCAGTTCTTGTCATCCAAAACGATATCGGGAATCGGTTTAGTCCCACAGTTATAGTTGCAGCGATCACTGCTCAAATCCAGAAAGCTAAGCTGCCTACTCACGTTGAGATTGATGCGAAAAGATATGGCTTTGAACGGGATTCAGTCATTTTACTAGAACAAATTCGTACAATTGATAAACAGCGGTTAACCGATAAAATAACCCATCTTGATGACGAAATGATGGAAAAAGTGGATGAGGCTGTACAGATTAGCCTTGGTCTAATTGAGTTTTAAATTATGATTATGTACTTTATAAGGTTGTATTTTTACCGTCTTTTAGAAATATATCACATCGGGCAAGCATAATAGATGCTTGTCTTTTTTTTTGTAAAACTAAATCGTCGTCGGATTCAACAGAATGTGAAACTTCTATAAGGTTTTGGTAAAATAGAAACTAAGACGTAAATGTTGGGGGTACTATGTTGGAGATATTGCTAGAAAAAAAAGAACAGATTTTAGACATGATCGCAAAAGAGCTGTCTATTTCATTGAAGCAAGTAAAAAATACAATTGATCTTCTTGAGGAAGGAAATACCGTTCCGTTTATCGCTCGTTACCGGAAAGAACATACCGGAGCTCTTGATGAGGTACAAATTCGCGATATTATGGAGCGCTGGCAATATATACAGAACTTAGAACAACGTAAAGAAGAAGTCATTCGCCTCATCGATGAACAAGGAAAGCTCACGGATGAGCTAAGAAATGGAATACAGAAGGCCGTTAAATTACAGGAGATCGAGGACTTATATCGTCCGTATAAGCAAAAGCGGCGAACAAAGGCAACTGTTGCGAAGGAAAAAGGGCTCGAGCCATTAGCTGAATGGATGCTAACCTTCCCGTTAAAGGAGAGTCCTGAAGAAAAGGCAAAGGAATTTCTCTCAGAGGAAAAAGAAGTGATTTCCGTTGAAGATGCCTTAGCGGGTGCAAAGGATATCATCGCTGAGTGGGTATCCGATGATGCTGACAGTAGAAAATGGATTCGTCATGAAACAGCTAAAAAAGGAACCATTGAATCTGTTGTGAAAGATGCAGCTAAGGATGAGAAGAAAGTTTTTGAAATGTACTATGAGTATGAAGAGCCCATTGCAAAAATTGTCCCGCATCGTACGTTAGCCTTAAACCGCGGTGAAACAGAAGAAATTTTACGAATCAGTATTAAGCCGGATATTGATTTTATTTTGAAATATCTTGATAAAAAATGGGTGAAGGATGTTCGATCACTTGTAGCACCTCTTGTGAAGGAGGCTTATGAAGATGGCTATAAGCGGTTAATTCAACCATCCATCGAAAGGGAAATTCGCAATGAGTTAACAGAAAAGGCGGAAGAGCAAGCGATCATGATTTTTGCGGAGAACTTGCGAAAGCTATTACTACAGCCGCCTTTAAAAGGAAAAGTTGTTTTAGCTGTAGACCCTGCTTATCGCACAGGCTGTAAGCTAGCAGTTGTCGATGAAACAGGAAAAGTACTGAAAATATCAGTTATCTATCCGCATCCCCCTGTATCCAAAGCAAAAGAAGCGAAAGCTCAAATCATTGATATTTTAAATACATTCAAAGTTAAAATGGTGGCTATCGGAAATGGAACAGCCTCCCGAGAGACAGAACAGTTTATTGCAGATATTTTAAAGGAAATGAAAGATGATATCTATTATTTAATCGTTAACGAGGCCGGTGCTAGTGTATATTCCGCTTCTGATTTAGCAAGAGAAGAGTTTCCTGACCTACAAGTAGAGGAAAGAAGTGCCGTTTCTATCGCACGTCGTCTGCAGGATCCATTGGCAGAGCTTGTGAAGATTGATCCGAAATCGGTCGGTGTCGGCCAATACCAGCATGATGTGTCTCAAAAACGTTTAACGGAGTCATTAGGTTTTGTTGTGGAAACAGCTGTTAACCAAGTAGGCGTAAATGTTAATACAGCATCCTCTTCCTTGCTGCAATATGTAGCTGGATTGTCGAAAACAGTTGCGAACAACATTGTGAAAATGCGTGAAGAGGAAGGGAAATTCCAAAATCGGAAGCAACTAAAGAAAATTCCTCGTCTTGGGGCAAAAACATATGAGCAAGCGATTGGATTTTTAAGAATTATCGATGGGACAGATCCATTAGACCGCACAGGCATCCATCCGGAGAACTATGCAGAAGTAACGAAGCTTCTTAAGAGTGTTGGTTTTAAACCTACAGATTTAGGGAGCCAAGAGTTAAAAGATGCCCTTGCTAAGCTAAATATTTCAGAAACGGCAAACGAACTAGGGATTGGTGAGTTAACGTTAAAGGATATTATTGATGCACTCATCAGACCTGAGCGAGATCCGCGTGATGAATTGCCACAACCACTTTTAAAGAAGGATGTTCTTCAATTAGAGGATCTAAGCTCGGGAATGGAGTTGCAAGGAACGGTCCGCAATGTGGTTGATTTCGGTGCCTTTATCGATATCGGTGTAAAGCAGGATGGGCTTGTTCATATATCTAAGCTAAGTCGACAATTTGTTAAGCATCCATTAGATGTCGTATCGGTTGGAGATGTTGTTACTGTTTGGGTTGACTCTGTTGATAAAAACAAAGGTCGAGTCTCATTAACAATGCTTCCACCAACAGAATAATAATAGGTGAGGGGAGATTGCTTTTTTAATAATGGGCTAATCTCCCTGTTTTTTTTGTGTATGGCCGTTAAAGCGTGAAATTCGGCCGATAAATATATAAATTTCCGGTAAAGTTCATACATTGATAAGTAAATGGACTCTGCCTTTCTATGAGAAATGTTTTTTTCTGTAAAAAAACCAACATTGATTCAATAATCTAATTTGAGAACGATCTTTTTCAAAAAATGCACGTTGCATTTGGTTTTGAAACCATACAGGCATGTATATCCCTCCTGTTGAGTTCTTAAGGGTATATATAATGTATGCTATAATAGGTTGTCATGTTCAATGCAAAGGAAATTTTGTTTGAAGGGAATCGAAATCGATGGACGATATAGAATTGCAAAGGCTTGTCGAAGAGATCTCCATGAAAAGCTTTGGTAAACCATTTAGGCATACAGCGTATTTTAATCCAAGACTGCGTACTACAGGTGGCCGCTATGTTCTGAATACTCATCATATAGAAATAAACAGGAAGTATCTAGAACAGTTAGGTCTTAATGAGGTATGTGGGATAATTAGGCATGAGCTTTGTCATTACCATCTCCATTTAGAGGGGAAGGGGTACAAGCATGCTGACCAAGATTTTAAAAGATTAATGACAGAAGTTGATGCTCCACGATTTTGTTCCGCATTACCTGAACGTGCTAAAAGAAAGATAAATAGTAAAGTAATTGTGTATATTTGCAAAAAATGTGGTCAGATATATGAAAGAAAAAGAAGAGTGAACACAAAGAAATATGTATGTGGTAAATGCAGAGGGAAATTGGCAGAAAAAAACGAATTAACTGAAGGATAGATGCGCATAAAAAAGTATAAAATTTTTATAAAAACATCCTTGACTTTTAATAGCCATGTTTTTATAATTGGAAGAGTCGAAAAGATGATATAAGTTATTCCGCAGTAGATTGTGGAAGCTTACAGTGCGGAGCTTTACTTCTCTGAATAGTAAGCTGTAGCAATCTGCAACAAATCACGTAGGGATTTGGCGCACAATTATGACTGCTATCAAATTTCAAAAGTTAATATTAAATATTCCGCAGTAGCTCAGTGGTAGAGCTATCGGCTGTTAACCGATCGGTCGTAGGTTCGAGTCCTACCTGCGGAGCCATTAGGGGAAGAACTCAAGAGGCTGAAGACGCGCCCCTGCAAAGGGTGTAGGTCGCGTAAGCGGCGCGAGGGTTCAAATCCCTCCTTCTCCGCCATGATATTTATTATTCATGGCCCGTTGGTCAAGCGGTTAAGACACCGCCCTTTCACGGCGGTAACACGGGTTCGAATCCCGTACGGGTCACTTTAAAATAGTTGTTTATGGTCCGGTAGTTCAGTTGGTTAGAATGCCTGCCTGTCACGCAGGAGGTCGCGGGTTCGAGTCCCGTCCGGACCGCCATTTATTCTTAACATTGTTTTTTGATAAGTAATAAGATGATGTCGCCACATTTAACTACAGAGGTTAGTCAATGGAGCTTATCCATTTGCAATTAAATGTGTCTGCGAAGATTATTCATGAAGTAAACTCAGTGAAGTTTCTCCTGAGGTTTAATCAATGGGCTATAGCCAAGCGGTAAGGCATCGCACTTTGACTGCGACATGCGTTGGTTCGAATCCAGCTAGCCCAGCCATTTTTTATTTTAAGTACAGTTACGAGCCATTAGCTCAGTTGGTAGAGCATCTGACTTTTAATCAGAGGGTCGAAGGTTCGAGTCCTTCATGGCTCACCATTTTTTCAAAAGAAATATGCGGGTGTGGCGGAATTGGCAGACGCACTAGACTTAGGATCTAGCGCCGCGAGGCGTGGGGGTTCGACTCCCTTCACCCGCACCAATAATTACTAGTTGAAAAACATGCTGATTGATGATACTATAGACTTCGTCGCTTTATTAAGCGGTCGTGGCGGAATGGCAGACGCGCTAGGTTGAGGGCCTAGTGGGGGCAACCCCGTGGAGGTTCAAGTCCTCTCGGCCGCACCAAAAAAACTGTTGACAAACAAGATGTTGCATAGTAAACTAGTTAAGTCGCTAAAAAAATGCGCCCGTAGCTCAATTGGATAGAGCGTCTGACTACGGATCAGAAGGTTATGGGTTCGACCCCTTTCGGGCGCGCCATCTTATATTTAATAAGTAGGAAGTACAATCTAGAAATTAGGCATCATGCACTGACTACTGACGTTAAACGGGAAGTAGCTCAGCTTGGTAGAGCACTTGGT
>JAEWIG010000318.1 GCA_023387295.1 Bacillota bacterium
ACAGCCATCAACTCAACAAATGCAAAGACTAAAATAGCTGAATACTACTCTTTAGAAAATGATGATGGACTAACTATGAACCTTGGAGTAAATCCACTGATGCAGTTAGGACTTCCAGAAAAAAGAAAAAGAATGTGTGAGGCCCTTCTTACTGAAATTTGTAAGATTCACCACACACCCTTTGATATGGTAACCATAGGAGACCCCAGCCTTGATGTTGGAGATAGGATAGCTATTTCTTACGAAGAAGAAAAGATTGAAGGGCTTATTACTGACATTGAATACAAGATAAATAGTAAGCATAGGATTCTTGGAGTTGGTAAGAATCCATATTTATCTAAAGCTAAGAGTAAGAATGATAAAAATATAGTAGGACTTTTAAACCAAATTGAATCTGAAAAATTAGTTGTTCATGCCTATTCCAATTATTCTGCCTTTAATCTTTCTACAACAGATACGCCGATAATTCGTATAGAATTTGCCTCTAATAAAGAAACGGAGGCAATTTTTAATGCATCTATTTTGTTAAATGTATTTTGCGACACTGAAGAAAAGACAAGAAAGGTGTCAAGAAAAGTAAAGAAGCAAGTAGAGGTTTTAAATAAAGATTGAAAATCCTATGATCCTCCAAAGTTTGAAGAAAAAGAAGAAGTAGAGGAATTAGACTTTAATGAAAATGTAGAAATACCAACAAGGCTGGTTATTACTTATGTTTTTAATGATACGAAAATAGAACATCACATTCCAAAAGAAACCTATCTAAGTGGTGACCATATTCTAAATCTTTTTTATCCACTAACTAAACTTCAGGAAAAGACGATGAACAACTTCTCGGTATTAATTAGGCTTGAGTCTGGTCAAGCAATGATTGGAAAAGATAATGCTATCGCAGCTATATCGGGTCAGTCTCTTGGTTCTACAGAGGCTTGGGTTGGAAAGCTTAAGATTGATGAATCTTGGAAGAAGATAGAACTTAGCCATTCATTTCTTCTTAGGAAATTTAAAGCAGACTACAAAGTAGAAAGACAAATACCAACACCGATTATATTTAATGAAAAGGTAGGAAGATTTAAATATCAAGGATTAATGATTGGGAAATATACGGAAGAGATTACTACAGAATTTAAAGATAAGGAGGAAGGAAATGCTCAAGGGTAAATCAGTCATTGAACTAACTGATGTGAGAACAAAAAAGAAGGAGATATATGAAGATGAAAACTTAATAACGAATGCAGTCCCAGATTTATTAAGACTGAATCCATCAGGGCTTATGTATCCATTAGATAATGGAACAGTTCAGTTTAAAGATGAAATATTTCCCATCGCTAATAAATGTTATGGTGGAATAATATTATTTGAAAATCCTTTGGAGGAGGATCCAAATAAAATAATTGCACCTTCAGACAATCCAATTATTGGTTATGCATCAAATGATGTTAATGATACTGACAATTCCAAAAGAGGATCTGCTAACTTGACGGAATCCAAACCAATAGATAGAGGATATAAATTTGTATGGGACTTCTCAACCTCACAAGGAAACGGAAGAATTTCGTCCTTAGCTTTAACTCATTATAGAGGAGGCAAAAGCTTTTATGGGAACTCTTATGACAGAGAATCAGGAATTCTTATGTTAAATAAGGTTAGCACAAAAACAGACAAAGCTGTTCTATCTTATTATGCAGGTCTTGTTGAAGTAAACTTAAGAGACCAAAGTTTTTATTCTATTTGGCCTATGCCCGATAGACAAATTCAAATAGCTAAAATTAAAGAGTCATTTTTCAATATAGGACTTAATGATACGATTTTAGGTATGCCTACACAAGATGTTGAAGTAAATTATATTAAACCTGAAAAATTTTTCCCTAGTAGATATAGCATTAACTGTTCATTCCATGATGGGGAAGATGGATATTGGTATGGATTTTCAACGGAAGGGGAAATGAACAGCAGGGGAAATGCTGAAATATACACAATAAAGATTAAGAAGGAAGATTTTTCATTTACAGAAGATAAGTGGGTGTTAGAAAATGTACAACTGCAAGGAATAGGTAGATATCCAAGTTCTGAAAATGAAAGTCATTACAGGACGATAGGAAGTGTGGTTAGAGGTAAATATTTGTATTGTTTAAATTACAAAAAAAATGGTGTTTATAAAATAAATATTAATAATCCAGTTGACATTACATTAATTAATCTGGAAAGCGATGTTGATATTTTAAGAGGAGAATATACAAATCAGTATTTTTACAAATATGGAGATTATATAGCAACCAGACAGTTTTTAATTGATAAAAATGACAATGTTATTTATACAGCTACTGTTGATATGAAGTTTTTAACTACACCTTTAATTAATATCGGTCCATTTATGATTGGTTATGATACCGATGCAGGCTATGGAAATTATACTCTTTCTAAACTTCTATTCCTTCACACGCAATATCTTGGAACAATTAATAACTTATCTAGTCCAATATTAAAAACGGCAGATAAGACAATGAAAATAACTTATACCTTAACAGAGGAGGAATAAAATGAATAAGTTTTTAGAAATATTAAAAGTATGCTTTACAGCCATTGGAGGATGGTTGGGATTTTATCTTGGAAGTGTAGATGCTTTTATTTACACACTACTTGCTTTTGTAATAGCTGACTATTCGACAGGAGTTTTAAGAGCAGGGGTCGAAAGAAAGCTATCATCATCCATAGGATTTAAAGGGATAGCTAAAAAGATTATGATTTTTATAGTTGTAGGAATAGCAAACCTATGTGATGTAAATTTAATTAAAGGTGATGGAACAATGATAAGAACGGCCATCATCTTTTTTTATATAGCAAATGAAGGGCTCTCTATTTTGGAAAACTCTGTAGCACTAGGCTTGCCAGTGCCAGAAAAATTAAAAAGAGTATTAGAACAATTTAAGGAGGAAAAATAAATGAGTAATAGTTCATTAGTACAAGATACTATTCTATCACCTAACCATAGTGGAAGAAGAAATCAAAAGATTACTAAAATAGCAATCCACCACGCAGCTGGAGTTATAAATGGTAGAAATCTTGCTGGAATATTTGTACCAAGGTCAAGACAAGCATCAGCTAACTACAACTTAGGATCCGATGGAGTAATTGTTTTAGGTGTTGATGAATCTAACAGAGCGTGGACAACCTCATCTTCTTGGTGCGACAATAGAGCAGTCACAATTGAAGTAGGGAACTCTACGAGAGGACCTCAGTGGTTAGTTTCTGATTATGTTTTAAATAGACTAATTGATTTAGTGACAGATATCTGTAGGAGAAATGGAATCTATCCTTGTACCTATACTGGAGGCAAGGAAGGTGTACTTCAAAAACACGAATGGTATAAAAGTACTAACTGTCCAGGGCCATACCTTGGCAGTAAGTTTCCATATATAGCAAATGAAGTCAATAAAAGGCTAAGAGGCAATAATACTGTTAGTAAACCAACAGGTGGACTATATAGAGTTAGAAAATCCTGGTCTGATTCTAAAAGTCAGAAAGGAGCATTTAAGAATCTAGAAAATGCCAAAAGATGTGGCGATAGATTTGGATTAAAAGTATTCGATACTAATGGCAATATAGTATATCCAATTGGAAAGACAATCGACCAATTAGCCAGAGAAGTTATAAGTGGAAAATGGGGAAATGGAGAAGAAAGAAAAAGAAGATTAACTCAAGCTGGCTATGATTATCGAGCAGTTCAGAAAATAGTTAATAGTATGTTATAAAATAGAATTAAATAAGCAAGTGTCTTATAATATCCTTAGGAGTTAATGCTATGAATAATTTAGAATTAGAAGTTATAAATATTTTGAACGCTGACGAAAAAATTCTAAACTTTTCTTTTGCCAAGAAAACCAAGTCAGCCTATTTTATAATGATAAAAGGTGAGAGTGAATATATTACCTTTAGAATAAGTAATCATCCGACGAACTCTTTTTATTCAAATAGGACCTTTAATAATAAAAAGGACTTAAATCAATTACTGGAAGAAATAAGAAATTATTTGGATAAGACAGACTGGTACACTTTTAAATATGAAGACTACTTTTGTTTAAAAACACTATCCAATATTCCATTTGAAAGAATACAATTCTATATTGATAATACAATGGGTATTTTTGATCATTCATTAGGTGGACTTGTATTTTATCAAAGTAGAGAGTTTGGGAGAAACAATAAAGAATTTAATATAGTATCTGAATCATTTCAGAAGGAACTGAGAAAACTTTTTGCATCAGGTTTAATTAGTTCCCATAGAGAAGGTAAAGATGATCTCCTAGTTTATATTAATAAATCTGGTAAAGTTATGATGGATTTAACGGAGGATAAATACGAGGAGAGATACAAAGATGATGAAAAAAATATTAACTATAGATATATTGAAGTGCCTGATATGAATTAAGATGATATTTTAATACACTTAATGAAAAAATTAATCTCATACAAAT
>JAEWIG010000002.1 GCA_023387295.1 Bacillota bacterium
CAATCCAAGGCTCTTTTCCAAATTTTGATTGATAGCATTCTATAAACGTTTGGTTAGGAAATATTTTTTGTATCGCCTCTGTTGTTTTACGACAACGGTTTGGATAGTCATCACCTGTTTCTGCATAACGTAATGGGATACCATGATATGATAAGATAATACAATCTGGATGACCGTTTTTGGCTATACATTCATCAATACCTTTGGCAAGAAAGCTGATAAAAAGCGGATGATCTGGAAAATCTCGAATAAATATGAATTCTGGAATGTCACGCCATTTACTAATAGTTTGTACTACATGATCCCAAACGGATGCTGTTGTTGTGGATGAATATTGTTGAAATAATGGCAGTACGATTAGTTTCCTCATACCCCAACGGTGTAGTCTTTCTAGTTCTGCAGAGACTGATGGATTACCATAATTCATGGCTAATGCTACTTGAATATTGTCAGACTGTAATTTTGTTTGTAGCGCAGTATGCTGTAATTGGCTATTTGTTAGGAGTGGAGAACCTTCTTCTGTCCAAATAGATTGATATAGCTTGGCTGATTTTCTAGGTCTTGTGCGCAAGATAATCCCATGAAGGATGGGCAACCACTGTATTCTGGGTAAGTCGATTACTCGGCGATCACTCAAAAATTCTTGTAAATATGTACGAACAGATGCAGTAGTCGGTGCATCTGGTGTGCCTAAATTAACTAATAAAATACCTGTTTTCTCCATGATAACCTCCAAAGAATACTACTGATATACTAATATAATTATAAACAAGAACGTGCAGGAAGGCGAAGTATTATAAAAAATCACATCTGTAAAATCATTCTTCAAAAAATAGACATTCTTATTGAGTTAACGGAGTGCGTTTCTTAAAAAATAATGAAATTAAGTTTTTTATATATCGCGTCAAGGACATATTATGAAACTGTGTTTTAATAAAGGAGTTGTATAAAATGGATGAAAAAAAAGATACAGAAATAAAACGCTCTTCAAAAGCAGAAAACATTCTACCTCAGATCAATAGTAAAACTAAGCTAGGTGACTTACGAAAAATCGCGAAGGACATTAAAAAAGATCACGAACTAGCTATGGAACTTTGGTCAACTGAAGAGTTTTTGCCCAGACTATTAGCTATCTTAATTATGGACAAAAAACTTCTTTCACAAGATGTGCTAAATAAGCTTGATAAGGATATGCAGACTCACCCTTTTGATGAGCGAAATAACTTAATGGATTGGTTAATGGCTAATCAGCTCACCAAAGACAAGAAGAAAATTGCATTGATGGAGTCCTGGGAAAATAGTGCTTCTGCTCTTCAAAGGCGAGCTTTCTGGTATTATCAAGGGCGATTGAGATGGACTGGACAAACACCGCCTGATAACACTGAAGACTTGCTATCTGCATTAGAAGCTAATATTACGCAGGAAGAACCGGAAGTTCAATGGGCTATGAATTTCACCGCAGGCTGGATAGGCGTTTATGATGAAAAGAATCGTGCACGGTGTATTAAACTTGGTGAGAAAACGGGTCTTTACAAAGATGAAATGGTAGCAAAAGGATGTACTCCCAGCTATTTGCCGGAGTTCATTACGATTGAAGTTAACAAACGACATAATAATTAGTTACCTCTAAATAAATTTATTAGGGTTTAATGCAAAAAATAAAGGAATTCAAAGCCTTAATATGAAAATTGTAATCGGCCATTTAGTTGAACAAGTATTGACTATAATAATTATTTAAGCTAATATTGCTTAAAATATACGGAATATTTGGCTATGAAGAGAAGAGTAATTTTGATTCATTATTTCCAGAGAGCTTCGGTAGGTGGAAAGGAGCAATAATGATCTTAATGAAAAAAGGCTCGGAGCCTTTGCACGGATCTAAGATATACTTAGTGATACTGCGACGGGATCTCCCGTTATAGAGATAGGGTATAATCAATTATTAAAAATTGCCGTACCCGAAGAGGTTGGTATGGTGACATATCAACAAACTGAGGTGGTACCACGGAGATATAAACTCTCGTCCTCAAGATGAATAATCTTGGGGGTGAGAGTTTTTTTGTCGTTTAGAAGTATTAATGTGAATTTACATAAAAATTGGAGCGGATAAGAATGAATAATGAACAAACAACTCTTAGATTAGAGAAATTAGAGAACTTGAGATCACAGGGGGTTCCAGTATATCCTGACAGATTTCCGACAAATTATGAACTTTACGAATCATCTTTACTCGAAGATGGAACATCAGAGGTTCGAGTAGCCGGAAGAATCATGGGGATTCGTCAGTTTAGTAAATTTAGTTTCATCACAATTTCAGACATACAAGGTAATTTACAACTTCTTCTGAAAAAAGACGAGGTTGGGGAGAAGGCTTATTATGATTTCATTAACTTTTTCGATATAGGAGATTTTATTGGTGTTGAGGGAAATATGTATACAACGAAAACAAATGAAAAGACGCTTCGTATCGAAAATTATTATTTGCTAGGAAAAGCATTACACACACTACCAGATAAATGGCATGGATTAAGCAATATAGATACACGTTATAGACAACGTTATTTGGATTTAATGATGACAAAAGAATCAAAAATTCGTATGTTAATGCGAACAAAGTTAGTGCGTGCTATTCGTAGATTCTTAGAAGAAAAGGACTTTTTAGAGGTGGAAACACCTGTGTTACAACATACTTCCTCTGGTGCTTTAGCACGCCCATTTAGCACGTATCATAACTCGTTAGATACGGAATTAAATTTACGAATTGCACCAGAGACTTACTTGAAAAGACTAATTGTAGGTGGCTTTACTAAAGTATTTGAATTTGCAAAGTGCTTTAGAAATGAAGGAATCAGTCCTCAACACCTTCAAGAATTTACAATGGTTGAAGGCTACGCAGCTTATTGGAACTATGAAGATACAATGGCACTCATGCGTGAAATGATTTTATACGTTCTTAAACAAACTTTTAATACAACAGTTATTAATATACAAGGGCAAAAGATTGATTTTTCATTAGAGTGGAACGTTGTTTCATTTAGAGATTTAATTCTAAAAGATACGGGCATTGATATTGATATGTATCCAGATGTAAAAGACTTATATGAAGAAACAAAGCGAAAAAATATTTATTTAGAACAAGAGAATATCGAGACTTTAGGTAGAGGGAACTTTATTGACCTTCTATATAAAAAAATGTGTCGTCCACAATTAATAGAACCAACATTTTTAATTAAACACCCTATTGATTTATCACCATTAGCTAGAGCAAATGATGACAATCCAGCCATTACAGATCGATTTCAATTAGTAGTCAATGGTGCTGAAATTATTAATGCATATTCAGAATTAGTGGACCCTATTGAGCAGAGAAAACGATTAGAGGCACAAGCCATTCTGAAAAGTGGTGGCGATTTAGAAGCAATGGAAATGGATGAAGACTACTTGTTGGCTATGGAATATGGGATGCCACCGATTTCTGGTTGGGGATTCGGGATTGAACGATTATTAATGGTATTAACGGATAGTGATACGATTAAAGATTGTGTTTTATTTCCATTAACTAAAAAACAACTTTAGAAGGTTTCCAATAACGGTGTTCCATGTTTAGTGAAAGGTGATGGACTGTAACCTCGGTTATCAATTAAATATGGAACAATGATGTTATAAGGTACTGTTTCTCATTCAACTAAAGTTTTAATATATTCCATATCGGTTTCTGCATGTTTCTATTAGCTAATTAAGATCTCAGGCGACTCAAACCCTCCAATAAACCACCACCCTATAGACCTTTTGATATAGTTACCTCCTAAGATGTATTTAGGAGGTTAGAACATGGTACTAAAGGTTGAAAATTTGTCAGTTACATACGGTCAGAAAAAGGCAGTTGATCGCATTAGCTTTGAAGTAAAGCCTAGGCAAGTATTTGGATTGCTAGGTGCAAATGGGGCAGGGAAATCTTCAACAATTGCTGCTGTGCTCGGTATCGAGAACAGTACTCATGATGAGCTTTGCATTGTTGGTAAATCACCGATACACAATCGAAAGGAGGTATTCGAACATGTAGGGGTGCAGTTTCAAGAAACCAATTTCCAAGATAAATTAACCGTTTCTGAAGCATGCGGACAGTGGCAATCACTTTATCAAAAATCGGCTGATGTATCTGCCTTACTACAAACCTTTGGGCTGGCAGGTAAGGAAAAGCAACTTGTTAAATTACTTTCTGGTGGGGAGCGTCAGCGACTAGCCGTACTCCTTGCCCTAATTCCCGCACCGAAGCTTGTATTTTTAGATGAACTGACAACAGGGCTTGATACTAAGGCTCGTCGTATGCTGTGGAAGCAACTCTTAACCATGAAAGAAAATGGTTTGTCGATTGTTTTGACATCACATTACATGGATGAGGTTGAAGCGTTATGTGATGAGATATTAATTCTTCGTGAGGGTCAGACCGTCTTTCGGGGAAGTATTCAGAGAGCGTTAATTGCTAGTGGAAGAACAACTCTTGAAGATGCATATTTACATTTTGCAGGTGAGGGGGAACACTGGGCATGAGTACAATGTTTACACTTTTGAAAATAGAAGGTAAGCTAGTTTGGAAAGGTATGGATATATTAATTTTCGGCATGTGCTTTCCGATCATATTGGCAATCCTGTTTGGTTACTTGCTTAGTAAAGATGCATCAGAAGGTTTTTCTAACTTTGAATTATCCTACGCGGCTGTTATAACGATTGGTGTGCTTGCAACGGGCGTTATGGGTTTACCGCTAACTATTGCCGATTATCGACACCGAGGAATTCTGAAACGATTTCAAGTGACACCAGTATCTCCTCTACAGATTTTATTTGCCCAAGGTCTAATTCAGCTTTCCTCTGCTCTTTTTTCATTCATTGGTGTTAGTCTGGTGTACTATCTATTTTTTGAATATCGAATAGTAGGTTCCTGGTTTGTGTTTTTGAGCGTATATGCTTTTGTTATATTATCTATGTATAGTATTGGTATTTTAATTGGCAGTGTCGTACCGGATCAAAAGGCAGCGAATATGTGGAGTTCTATCGCCTATTTTACGATGTTATTGTTTTCGGGTGCGACGATTCCTTATGAAGTCATGCCGCGCTTCGTTCAATGGGTAATGGATATCCTACCTTTATCGCATGGTATTCACTTATTAAAGCTGGCAAGTACAGGTGGAGAAACGGCGGGTATGGCGGTGCCGATTATGATACTAGGCATTTGTACGGTTATCAGCTTGGTTGGAGCATTCAAATATTTTAGGTGGAAGTAGGGTTGAGGGATGTACAAAACCAAAGAAATCGCAGCATTGGTTGGGGTACATCCCAACACCGTACGGATATATGAAGAATGGAAATATATCTCATCTGTTCCGAGAGGTGAGAATGGCTATCGCATATATTCAGACTTGCATTTATTTCAACTTAAAATAGCTAGAATCGCTTTTGGGTGTGAAATTGTTCAAGGGCTAATTAGGGCAAAGGCAAGAGCCATTGTAGAAGCTAGTGGTAAAGAGGATTTTACTCAAGCACTAGAACATGCACAGGCCTATTTGTCATATCTAGAAAAAGAATATAATCGGGCTATAGAAGCTATTGAACTTTCAGAGCAGTGGATGTGTGGTTTAGAATCTGCATCAGTTCAAACGTATACACGAAAAGAGGCTGCTCAGGTACTGGATCTCACACCTGAAGTTATAAGAAATTGGGAACGAAATGGATTGTTAACAGTCCCTAGACTCTCAGATGGATCTCGTTCATATACAGAGAATGAAATAATGAGATTGAAAATTATTCGTACGCTAAGAGCGACTCATCATTCTATAAGTGCAATACTTCGGTTGATGAATAAAGCAGAAACAATGAGAGGGACTAATATTAATATTAAGAAAGTACTCGAAACACCTGA
>JAEWIG010000065.1 GCA_023387295.1 Bacillota bacterium
ATATTGCTAAACAGCTAGTAGGAATTCAGCACAAATATATTATGCCAGTAAGTATGTTAACGGGTGCAGGTTTATTAATTTTCTCAGATTTCATCGCGAAAACTGTTTTCGCACCATCAGAACTTGCCGTTGGAATTGTCGTATCCATCATTGGAATTCCATATTTTCTATATTTACTAGTGAAAGTTAAGTAGGAGGAAGAAGATGCAAACAGCATTCCGAATTGAAGAACTGACCGCAGGCTATGATAAATCAATTATTTTTCATGATTTGAATGTGGAAATTGCACAAGGAAAAGTGACGACGATTATCGGTCCGAATGGTTGTGGGAAATCGACTCTACTGAAAACAATCGGCCGAATTTTAAAAAAAGAACAAGGGAAAATCTATTTACAGGATCAAGATATGCAGCAGCTTTCAACGAAGGAAATAGCAAAGCGCTTAGCCATTCTATCACAATCACCGTCGGCTCCGTTTCAGTTAAAGGTAGAGGAATTAATTTCATATGGGCGTTATCCACATCGAAAGAATGTTAACCGTATATCTAATAAGGATATGGAAGTCATTGAATGGGCGATGGAAGTGACGAATACCATTGAATTCCGTAACCGAGATTTAGCAGATTTATCTGGAGGTCAAAGACAGCGGGTCTGGCTAGCGATGGCACTCGCGCAGGAAACAGATATTCTTTTATTAGATGAGCCGACAACTTACTTAGATATGGCACATCAACTGGAAGTATTAAATATTGTTCAGAAGTTGAATACGGAACATCAGTGTACAATCGTCATGGTGCTTCACGATATTAATCATGCAACACGCTTTTCTGATGAGTTAATTGCGATGAAGGATGGTGCGATAATAAAGTGTGGAACTCCAGCAGATATTATGACTCAGGAAGTATTGAAAGATGTATTTAATATTAAAGCAAAAATTATATATGATGAAGAACTTTGTATTCCACTTTGTACCTCGTATGATGTTTTGAAATAATGCTGAGTTAAAGTGGGATGTTGATTGAAGTAGAAATCAAGAATTGCATGGGATTTGTAAATGTTGCTAAGAGAAAATAGGAGGGATAAGGGTGATTGTGCAGCCGATTAATATAGAGGGATATATGGTTAGTGTCTTTTTACCTTATGATTATGAACAATCTACACAAGCATATCTTGTCGTGTATGTACAAGATGGTGGAGATGTTGTCATGGATTGTTACAACCAGCTAGTTCACTTAGTCCGGACAAATCAATTAGAAAGATGTATCTATGTTGGGATAGAGCCGATCGATCGCAATCATGACTACACACCATGGCCAGCAGGTAGACTTGTTGAACGCGCACAGGACTTCGGTGGAGAAGCTAATAATTATCTTCATATTTTAGTAGAGCAGATTAAACCATATATTGATAAAAATTATCGCACGAAGTCTGATTCAAGACATACAACGATTGCTGGATGCTCATTAGGGGCGCTCGTATCTTTATTTGCTTCCTATTGGCATTCTTCAACTTTTGGCAACTATATTTTATTGTCTCCTTCTGTTTGGTATGAAAGTGTCATGGAGTTTTTAAGAGAAGAGAAACCTGCTATCAATCGAAATGGACAACGGATGTATATGTATGTGGGTGAATGTGAAGGGATCTATCATTCAACCCGTCAACAGTGCATGGTGCCATTTTCGAAGGAAGCGGCTGAGTTATTGCGAGAGGAGAGTTTTTCTTCGTTTGAATTTGTCATGCACCCAGAAGGTACACATGATGCCCATTTCTTTGCCTATTATTTTACTGAAGCGATGAAGAGACTGTTTCCAGCGTCGTAGTTTAATGACGTCCTCATTGTGCGGGATTGAGCAAATAGCTGAGAGCTGGTACATATATTTCGGTTATAGTGCAGAAGAGTGTGGAACGTGCATATATTTTGGTTATCGTGCAAATAACAGGGGAATCGCGCATAAATCTGGGTTATCGTGCAAATAACAGGGGAATCGCGCATAAATCTGGGTTATCGTGCAAATAACAGGAGAATCGCGCATAAATCAAAATTATCGTGCATATACCTGGAAAATTGCGCATATATCCAGAATATCGTGCAAATCTATTAAAATAGTGTAACTGTCACCACCTATGAGATGTCAAAAACTCTTTTTTGCTGTGGAATTTCTATTAGGTGGTGACAAATGGATAAGTAGAATGGAAAAACTATTGAAATATCCGCCCAAAAATCGTTTTTTACTTAAAAATCCCATCAAATCCCTCACATAGTCTGCGTTCTCCGTTGACCCATCTCCTTCCTGATTTATTCCAGACTAACACATCTGTAAATACACTAATATTGTGTTATCTTCTAAGGAGAAGAAAGTAATAGAACCTTTTAAGTAGAATGGAAAATAGGTATTATTAGCATAAATTTTCTATAATGTAAAATACTTCACAAATGTTTCACTATAGTTAAAGTTTATATTTATTATAATGAATAGAGGGAACAAATAATCCAAAGGAGTTAATTATGAAATCTAAAACTAACAAGAGTTCTAATAAGGGAAAATGGATTGCCATCATTTTAGGTCTTGTAGCGATAATTGGGGTTGTATGGGTGTTTAGTTACACACCTGAACCTGATAAAGAAAATGCTAAAACGCTGAACATGGAAGGGCAACCGACAATTGGCGATAAAGATGCAAGTGTTCAAATCGTTGAAATGGGAGATATCATGTGTCCCGCGTGTAAGTCCTGGAGCTTGAATTATTATCCTGTCATTAAAGAAAAGTATATTGATACCGGAAAAGTAACTTTCTCATTTACGAATGTTTTATTCCATGGAGAAGCTTCAACAATTGGAGCACAAGCATTTGAAGCCGCTTATGCATTATATCCTGACCATTTTTGGGATTATTTGCACAATCTATATCAGGAGCAACCAGATCATGCTGGCCATGATGAGGTTTGGATAACTGAAGAGCTTGCTGTTGAAGTTGCTTCTAAAACAATTCCTAATTTCAACAAAGACGAATTTATGGCAAAAATGAAAAGTGAGGAAGTTTTAGAGCAAATCAATATCGATCAAGCATTAGTCGAAGAAACAGGATTACAATTAACACCTGGTATTTTTATTAACGGTGTGGAATTAACTGACCCATTTGATGGGGATAAAATCGTAGAATTAATTGAAGAGGGATTAAAGTAATGGATAACTCTACTTCTAATCGCAATATGTATTATTATTTGGCAGCTTTAATTGTATCGATTACAGCCACTTTAGGAAGTCTATTTTACAGTGAAGTCATGAATTTTGTCCCATGTAGTTTGTGTTGGTATCAAAGAATATTTATGTACCCATTACCAATTATTTTAGGACTTGCGGTTTATCATAATGAACTAGCTATTAAAAAATATATTTTATCACTCGCATCTATTGGATGGTTAATTGCCCTTTATCAAGTTTTACTTCAAAAAATACCGGCAATGAAGGCACTTGAACCGTGTAAGCAAGGGATTCCATGCTCAGTTGATTATGTGAATTATTTTGGCTTTATCACGATTCCAATGATGTCTTTAGCAGCATTTACGTTGATTATTTTACTTGTATGGCGTGTAAAAAAGTAGCTTCGGCTGCTTTTTTTATTTTGGGGAAAAGCACTTGTTATTGATGATTAATAAACAGCCAATCATTATAGTACAAGAAGGAAAGCTATATAGCTTTATCGAAAATAAGAGTATCGTATTTTTAAAAAGGAGCTAAAAACGGATGGAATACAAAGTGAAAACATATGAAGAAGCAATAAAAGTGATTGAAGAGGTTGGCTTACTTCCTCTTGCCTCTTTAATTCCTAATTATCCTGCGCTTAATAGCATAACTGCACCAGAGGATTGGCACTCTAACACAGAATTTGATCCATGGATGTGGAGAACGAAATTTTCTACTGACGGAGTTGCGGGATATGGTAAATTCATTAAGAAGAAATCGGTCTTAGTATCACGTCGACTTCTCCCATATGTGAAAAAAGTTTTAGGATCTGATGAGACAGTTGAAGAACGCTACTTTAATGGGAATGTATCAAAAGAAGCACTTGATCTATATAACATTATTAGTCAAGAAGAAGGGATAGACACAAGGGCGCTCAGATTAAAAGCGGGACTAAAGGAAAGCGACAAAAAGAAGATATTTGAAAACGCACTTTTGGAATTGCAAGGAACTATGGATATAGTCATTTCAGGTATACAAGAGAAAAGAAATACAGAAGGTGAAAAGAACGGTTGGAGCAGTACTGCTTTTGAAACTTATGACTCTTGGGCAGAAAGAAATACAATTGAGAAGATTTTTTTAGAAAAAGAGGAGGCAAGGAATTATCTTTTAACTCATTTTTCATGTCTATGTAGCAATGAAACGGTAAAAAAGCTTGAAAAGATATTTAAATGAGGAAAAGCTTCATTAAATTTGTTGTTTATTTTTCTATATTAAAACAGCTTGATGAGCAGTTAAGAGGATGGTAAATATGGATTTATTAAAATCACAAACTAGTATAGAAGATGTTTATAAGAAAATAAAAATTGTAAAAGGGGATCAGTTTGTAACCATTGAAGATACAAAAAATTTAACGAATCAAGAAATGCTCTGTCTTGTAGCAGACCTAGTGAATAAACCGTATATACAACATGCTAAAAATGTAACGATTCTTGTTGATAGTAAATTTAATGAAAAAGTAGAATCCCTTTTATTAGAGAATGGATTTACGTTTCACGATGAGAATATTACGGTTCACAAGATATTAAACGAGTCATGTGAGGAGGAGTTTGATTATACATTTAAAACCCTACACGAACTTTCGACTAATGAATTTAAAAGTATTTGGATAGAAGCAATGGAGGGTTCGTTAAATCCACCTTCTTCTTTGAATATAGATGAATTAATGCGAAGTGTAGAATTGGAATTAGGTCCGAATTATGAAGATTCGTGTTTAGTTGCTTTTGAAAAAGAAAACCCAATAGGAGTTGTAATCCCTCATATAGAACCTGGTACGCTTGATGAAGGAAGACTATATTATTTTGGTTTAGTTCCGAATGAGAGAGGAAAAGGAAAAAGTAAACGACTTCATCAACAGGCATTAAAAATATTAGAAAGCAGCTATAAAGCAACTTATTATATTGGACGAACAAGTCATCGTAATTTGCCAATGCTAAATACATTTGCAAAAAATGGCTGTACGGTTATAGAGCAAAATAAAGTATTTAAAAAACCTATACATCCGCTAAAATAGTTTGCGAATGTATAGGTATGAGAAAGGGGGAGAAATAGAGATCAATATTGGTCAATACTCTCCTCTGTAATGCCTTTTTCTAAATCTAAATACATTTCTTTGCCGTTCACATCTTTAGCTTGAAACTGAATGTCTTTATATGGAAGGTTTAATGTTCCTAATGTATCAATAGTGAACTGACAAAGCTCAAGAAACTCTGTTTTGGTTAATGTCGACATTGTCGGATATCGATTATTTGATTCAGAAAATCGAATAATAAACGATGCCTCATTTAAGGACGTAATTTGGTTCGTATGTGAAGTGTTTGTTACCCAAAAATATTGTTGAGAATAATTTTTTTCCCTTGCTGTTTGGTCAAGAGCAAGCTGCAGGAGCTGAGCGTATGAATCACCATAATTATTGGCGTATGTGTATAAACGATTATCGTTAATATGGCCAGTTGAATAAACATCAATGGTAAACTCCTCTGAACCATTCGATACTTTCCCAAAGTAATGGGAATCATACCAGCTGAAATAAACGCCTTCGATTTTCAAATCCTCATCCTTGTAATGCTCACTAATATATTGTTTTACATCGAGGTAAGCATGTACATAGCTAACGGGGTTCCCTGTAAAGCCTGAGTTAATAAATAAGGCGGCTGCAAGGAGAACTACAGGGAAACCAAGAGTGATAGCTTTTTTTCTCCGACTACTCCCTTTCCAATCATGTTTACTTTTCCAGAAAAGATAACCAATGATTGTTGAAATAGTTAAAATCACGACATTTAGTAAGCCAAAAAAGATAGCTTCCGAAATGGTCTCTGATGGAACCCCAATACCAATGATGACGGAAGTAATATTCACGAGTAGCAATGGCCAGATTCTTTTATATACAAAAAAGCTGATGATTGGTACTAAAACCAATAAAGAGAACGTTGAGATGAATGGAATGGGAATCTTTGAAAAAACGACAGCCATCAATGTTAAGAGAAAAGCAAAGGATAGCTTCAATACGTTTTGATATTTTGCAAACTGACTCACAAGTCGTTCAACATCTTTTTCATTTGTTTCACTGTTGTTCGTTTTCTCATAATCATTCTTTACTTTTTCGTATATAAGATTACACTCCTGACAGGATTGTAAATGAACTTCGATAAAGCTTCGACTTTCGTCACTTACTAAATCTTCCACATATAAAGAGAGCAAGTCTTTAATGACTTCACAATTCTTCATCGTCAAACTCCTTTCTAATTTGCATTTTCACACGATAAAAATTCACGCGACAATAATTTTCTGTTCTTCCGATTTTTACGCCAATTTCTTTAAAGGATAGCCCATATAACAAACGTAGCTTCATTAGTTCATTAATGGGTGGCGATAATTGCTGAACGAATTGAAGAATATGCTCTGCCATGATTTTATTCGTAAAATCGGCTGTTTCTGCAACACTTATAGTCTCCATGTCTATATTGATTTTGTTTTTTCGAAAATAATTATAGAGTTGGTTTTTCGCAATGGAAAATAACCATGTTTTTAAGGACGATTTTTCATTATATCGTTCTATGCTTTTCAATGCTTCTAGAAAGGTAGTTTGCACAATATCATCAGCAAGATCCTGATCAGCTCCCAGCTTTAATAAGAATAGCCGCAGCTCGCGATCATAAAGTAAATACATTTTCTCTATTTCCTCATACATTTGTTCAACTCCTTGCCGCGTGCCAGTTCTATGGGTCATGTACTTTGGTTAGGTGACAACTTAAATAATCGTTACGTCTATTAGTATCATCAAGATGTATTTTCGTTACATCGTTTAAAAAAAATGGTTCGGTTACGAACATTGTACTTTGACAAGTAATTTTTTAATAGTTAAGAAGATGTCGTATTTTATCGCGCATGTATCCGAAATACCGTACATAAACCGAGAATACCGTGTGAAAAACTGGTTTTACAAACGAATCCATTGACATTGTACATCGTTATTTTTATAATGTTAGAGGAATCTGATTTATAAAACCTTTTTAGGACGTGGATTTTTCTAGAGGACACTCTATTTTCGCCACACAATTGTTTATTTACAATTGTGTGGCTTTTTTATGTTAAGAAAGGGGAAAAAGCATGAAGACTTGGCATTATGCATTCATTGTATTTTTGGGTGGGTGCTGTTACGGATTATTATCGACATTTGTTAAGCTTGCATACTCAGCAGGTTATTCAGCGGCAGATGTTGCAGGGGGTCAATATTTATTCGGCACACTGCTTATTTGGATACTATTTTTATTTACAAAAAAACAGAAATTAACTGTAAATCAAACGATTAAACTATTATTAACCGGAATTCCGTTTGGTTTAACAGGTGTGTTATATTATCAAGCGTTGCAAACGTTAAATGCTTCGCTGGCAATTATTTTTTTATTCCAATTTGTTTGGATTGGTACACTTTTTGAGTGGATATTTTATAAGAAAAAGCCAACAAATGGGAAGCTGATTTCGATAGCGATTCTTCTTATTGGTTCCGTTTTAGCTGCAGGAGTTATTTCTGAAGGTGGAGTGGCGATATCATGGGAGGGCGCGACTTGGGGTATACTTTCGGCTTTTACCTTTACAACCTTCATTTTTCTTAGTGGCTCAGTTGGGAAAGATACTCCACCTGTAATGAAAACGGCTCTTATTTCTACTGGTGGATTGCTCATTGTCTTTTTATTAATGTCGCCAACATTTTTATTCGATCTACCTGTTCTAAAGGGAGTTGCACCTTATGGATTGCTCCTTGGTTTTTTTGG
This sequence comes from Bacillota bacterium, assembly GCA_023387295.1. GTDB lineage: Bacteria > Bacillota > Bacilli > Bacillales > Cytobacillaceae > Cytobacillus. Next base: position 8,016 of record JAEWIG010000065.1, read on the forward strand.
GGTGCTATTGCCGCCGCTATTGTTTTCAATTGGCATGCCACATATCGGACCGGGACTTGGTACCATTTTAACAGCTTCTGAGCTTCCAGTTGCCGTCTCTATGTCGGCATTAGTATTAGGTGAATATGTAAGCTTATCGCAATGGTTCGGAGTTGTACTTATATTAGGCGGAATTGCGGTTGGGAATGTATCGCGTTCAAAAAGAAAAGTCCATTCGAATCCCGAACAACAAAAGTATGCTTCGTAAGGGCCTTTATGTGAACAGGGATAAGGTATATTTTCTGAAAACGTGCATATCTTTTAAGGATCGTGCATAAATCTATAAAATCGAGCAAATCACATTTTAAAACTCAAAATTCATCTTGCGATTCCAGCATAATACTAATTCAATCATCAGAAATGATAAAAAAACGCCTTGAGCCTCGGATATGGGGAAATAACCCTTCAATCCAAGGTGCGATAGGCGTTTTCTTATTAAGTGATTACATTCAAAATTAATATTCGCTGTTTTAGTGATGATGATGGAGCACAGGCTCATTTTTGATTTGACACAGGATAGAATTATCATGTTGATGGGCAGTCGTTTCCAGTTGTATCGTTACATGCATAATCCCCAAATGTTCAAGATCATGTTCAATCTTGCGCAGCATATGCTCACTTTCTGCAATGGTTAGCTGATTATCGACCACGGCATGGCAAGAAAGTGCGTTTAGTCCACTCGTAATCGTCCAGATGTGTAAATCATGAATGCTTAAAATCCCATTTGTTTTTTTTATCGTTTCAATCACTTCATTTACATCAATATTTTGTGGTGTTCCTTCCATTAGTACATGAAGGGAGGCTTTCGTTACATTGAATCCACTTCTTAAGACAAGAATCGCGACAATGACACTTGCAAGCGGATCAGCCCACCCCCAGCCGAAGAACATAATTAGTAGTGCAGCAGCAATTGCTCCGACTGAACCAAGCATATCACTTAATACGTGTAAAAAAGCTCCTCGCATATTTAAGTTATCTTCCGTATCTCCACCGCGCATCATTATCCATGCAACGAGAATATTGACTAATAAGCCAATAATACTAATGATCAGCATGCCGCTTGTTGCAATTTCAGGTGGATTGGCAAAACGTTTAATGGCTTCGTAGAAAATAAAGAAAGCAATTAACATTAATGTAACGCCATTTAATACAGCTGCTAAAATTTCGAATCGTTTATAGCCATATGTTTTACGATGATTGGCTGCTTTTTCTCCAAGTATAAAGGCGAGCAGTGCAATCGCTAATGAAATGGAGTCACTTAACATATGTCCTGCGTCGGATAAGAGAGCGAGACTATTTGTTAAGAAGCCTCCAATTGCTTCGATGACCATATAAGAAGTAATGATGATAAAAGAAATCAATAACACTTTTTTATTAGCACCATGTGAATGGTTATGTCCGTGGCTATGATCATGATTATGTCCCATGACAATCCCTCCAATTATTATGTAGCATGAAGAAATTAGTGTTAATTATGCGTTGCATGCTCAATTGCCTGTTTCAACAGATTCATAACGTGATTGTCGTCATTTGAATAAAATAAGGTCGTGCCTTCTCGTCTAAATTTAACTAATCGTAAATTTTTTAAAAAACGTAGTTGATGTGAAACGGTCGATTGGCTTAAATTTAAATGCTCTGCAATATCATTGACGGAATGCTCAGTAGCACATAACAAATTCAAAATGCGAATTCTTGTCGGATCGCTTAATGCTTTAAAGGTTTGAGAGACAACAAATAATGTTTCTTCGTCTAGATGACCATCAATATTAACATTTGTTTCATCTTTGTTCATTTGCTCGTTCATTTTTATAGTTCACCTCAATTTATTTAAATGCTTAACTTATTTTCTTATATGAGCATATGTTCATATATTCATAATATGTGCAGTCTCAAATGAATGTCAACTAAAAATAAGAAATAGTTAAAAAATTCACTTGAAGTTCATCAAAAGATAAAAGAATAGTGCATCTTCGACATCTTTCTACTTATCCAATATCAAAAATATGCACAATTAATCTTATAATTCCTCTTAAC
>JAEWIG010000094.1 GCA_023387295.1 Bacillota bacterium
GTATACGAGACCCGTACGTACGGTGGTGTGAGAGGTCGGGAGAAAATTACTCCCTCCTACTCAATTAAAACGGGATACTTTATTGTCAAATTGAACAAACTTGTGAATAAGAACAATCCCCGTTAAAATAAGACAGAAGAGAAGAACGGGAGGAAGAAAATGATGAAAATAACTCCAGTTGAGGAATTATTTACAGTATTTAATGAAACAGCACAAATGATGCAAGAGGAGCTCTCATGCACATATTTAGAAGCTTTAGCTGAAACAGGAGAAAATATTTTTCAAGGAACCATTCTCCAAGAGGAGTTAAGTGAATTAACGGTAAAGAGATTAAAAAAAAGCTATGAATCTTTACAAATAGACAGTTATCAAAAAGAAGAAATACGTAAATCTTTTCAGTTGGCTATACTAAAAGGGATGAAGGAAATTGCCCAGCCAAATCATCAAATGACACCGGATGCTGTTGGCATGCTCGTTGGTTATTTAGTGAATAAATTTACTCAAGAAAAATCATTTAGATTACTCGATCCTGCGGTCGGGACAGGAAATTTATTAACAACGGTAATGAATCAACAACACAACAAGTCAGTTGAAGCAATTGGAATTGATATTGATGACATTCTAATCAAGCTTAGTTATGTGAATGCGAACTTACAACAGCATCCGATTCGATTATTCAATCAAGATAGTCTTGAGCCACTTTTTATAGAAGAAGCAGACGTTGTTATTAGTGATTTACCTGTCGGATACTATCCAAATGATGTTCGCTCAGCAGAGTACGAAATGAAAGCGGACGAAGGACATACATATGCTCACCATCTTTTTATTGAGCAGAGCGTGCGGCATATTAAACCAGGTGGTTACTTATTCTTTATCATTCCGAACGGGCTGTTTGAAAGCGAACAGGCTCCAAAGCTACATGAATACATAAAAGAACATGCTAATATTCAAGGTATTTTGCAGCTACCGCTTTCATTATTTAGAAATGAAAAATCAGCTAAAAGCATCTTCATTCTTCAAAAGAAAGAAGAGGGCATTAAACCACCAAAGCAAGTACTTCTTGTTAATATGCCAAGTCTTTCTAATACGGCAGAAGTGGAAAAAATTCTTTATAAAATTGATGAATGGTATAAAGAAAATAAGTAAAAAGCATATGAATAATAAACTCGTGCAATATTAATAACATGTTTATTAGTCGATTATTTTTAACTAAAAGCTATTAAAAAAGGAGCGGTAGCAGTTTGGCAAAAATCATTGCAATAAATGCTGGTAGTTCTTCTTTAAAATTTCAGTTATTCAAAATGCCAAGTGAAGAAGTTATTACGAAGGGATTAATTGAGCGTATAGGGCTCAATAGTGGGGTATTCACTATTGAGGTAAATGGAGAAAAGCAGAAAGAAAACATCGATATCCCTAATCACGATGTAGCCGTTAAACTCTTGCTTGATAAACTAATCTCGTTAGGAATTATTCAATCTTTACAGGAAATAGAGGGTGTTGGTCATCGTGTTGTTCATGGTGGCGAATATTTCTTTGAATCTGTTTTAATTACTGATGACGTTTTGAAAAAAATTGAAGAATTATCAGAACTAGCACCGCTACATAATCCACCAAATGTTACAGGTATAAAAGCATTCCAACGTGTACTACCGGAAGTAGCTGCTGTTGCTGTTTTTGATACGGCGTTTCATCAAACAATGCCTGAAAGTTCTTTTTTATATAGCTTACCTTATGAATATTATAAAAAATATGGAATCCGCAAATATGGTTTCCACGGTACTTCTCATAAATTTGTTTCACAAAGAGCTGCTGAAATGCTTGGGAGACCACTTGAGCAACTACGCATCATTTCTTGTCATTTAGGTAATGGGGCGAGCATTGCTGCTATTAAAAATGGAAAATCAATCGATACATCGATGGGCTTTACACCGCTTGCTGGATTGACAATGGGAACACGTTCAGGAAATATTGACCCTGCTCTTATCCCGTTTATTATGGAAAAAACAAATAAAACAGCGGATGAAGTGTTAGACGTGTTGAATAAAAAGAGTGGACTACTTGCGATTTCTGGTTTTTCGAGTGATCTTCGAGATATAGAATCTGAAGCGGCTAATGGGAATGAACGAGCGGAGTTGGCACTAGAAGTTTTTACGAATAGAATCCATAAATATATCGGTTCCTATGCTGCCCGCATGCATGGGGTAGATGCTATTATTTTTACCGCGGGAATTGGTGAAAACAGCGATGTTGTCCGGGAAAGAATTCTCAAAGGCCTACAATTTATGGGCGTTTATTTTGATACAGATCTGAACAAAGGTTGTAGGGAGGAACAATTTATTAATTTCCCACATTCACCTGTAAAAATCATTGTCATTCCAACAAATGAAGAAGTGATGATCGCTCGTGATGTCATGAGGTTGGCTAAACAGCTTTAGCTACCTCATGATATACTAAATAATAGAGATGATTGATAGGGGGAACTTGTGATGCCTTTGACAGAGCGAGAGGAGAAGGTTTTAGCCGAAATACAAGAATGGGAACACAAGCTATACAGCTATGAGCCAAATGACTTTGAGGTTTTATTTGAGAAATATTTAGAGCACTCTTTTTCGTTACTGCCAGAGCCTATTCAACAACAGTTTTTTTCAGCATTCGATAATTGGCTCTTCCATCTTCACGCATTAATTCAAGGTTCACAAATTCAACATGATGCCAAGGAACGGATTTTATCGGCTGGTCGTGTATTTTCACCTGAAATTAACTCCATTGAGGATTTGAATGAGTTATCAATTGACCAGCTTCAATATATAGCACAGCAACAAATTGCCCGTCACAGGCTATACTCATTTGCTCAAGGCGGGATGACTGGAACAGGACATTCCTTAATGCTTGGCGCTGATCTTCCTGCCATGGCAGTGATTAATTTAAGGGTTGTCCAACTCATTGCGATGACATATGGAATTGAGGTCAACACCCCTTATGAAATGATGAGTTCACTTAAAGTGTTTCATGCAGCGACATTGCCACCTAGGATTCAAAGCAAGGCTTGGGAAGAATTGATGAAGGACCTTCAAGAAGGACAGGATTATTATTTTTATGAAGGTAGTGAGGAACTTGCTGATCTAACATGGATGGAGCAGCCAATAAAGCAGCTATTTAAAGCAATGGCGATCTTCATTTTTCGAAAAAAATCAATCCAAGGTATTCCGTTTATTAGTATGGCAATTGGAGCTGGAACGAACTATCAGCTTACAAGAAAAGTAACTGAATTTGCTCATAAATATTATCAAATGAGATATTTACATAAGAAAGAGGGCCGTTCTAGATGAGTGTAAAGGAACATAAACAAACGGCACCTAGACAGGTAGCCTGTAAAGTCATTACAGTTAGTGATACACGAGATAAGGAAACAGATAAGAGCGGAAAGCTCATCATCGAGTTTTTAGAAGGAGCAGGGCATACAATCGTTGATTATGTCATTGTAAAAGATGAAGCTGAGGCTCTGCGTTCTGAAGTTTTAAAAGGGTGCCAAGATCCGAAAATTGAAGCTGTGTTAACGAACGGTGGAACAGGGGTTGCACTCAGAGATATTACGATTGAAACTGTTAAAGCTTTATTTGATAAGGAAATTGATGGTTTTGGAGAAATTTTTCGCATGCTAAGCTATCAAGAGGACATTGGTTCATCAGCTATTATGTCGAGAGCCGTTGCAGGAGTAGTGAACAATAAAGTGGTATTCTCAACACCAGGATCCTCAGGAGCAGTGAAATTAGCGATGAATAAGCTCATTATACCTGAGCTTGGTCATATTGTTGGAGAGTTACAGAAAGACCTTTGATTTAACGAAAATAATGAAGTCCATTATAAAGTTAGTAAAAAACCCCTTCATGTGCTCGATGAAGGGGCTTTTACTTTGATTAAAAATGCATTTTTTCTGTCATATTTTGATTCGTACGATACCAAAGCCAGAGATCATTAATAATGGAAGCAAGCTCTGAAATTTCATTGTTCAACTCACATGATTTAATAAAATTTGCTTCATCATTTAGCTGAGCCTGTTTATGATTGATCGTTTCTTCAAGCTCGGCAATACGATCAGGAATCCTGCCTTTAATTTTTTCCCAATGAAACAATATCTTTTGTTGAGTAGGTTTTGAATATTCATCCCACTCCTTATCAAAGTCAGGGATTGAAATACCAAGTCGTTCATTATATGAAAAATGCTCTACCATTTTGTAAATCCCCCATTGTATATGTTACTTCTATTCTACATGAAAATGATTCTCTCTTCCATGAGTAAAACGTTTCTAAAATTGAGTAAAGTTCTATTTTTATATATTTTTCTGAATAACTATTGATTTCTAATAATATTGTGATATTCTTATACAATATAAATGAATAAAAACAATAATTTATGAATATTTATTCGTAATAGAGGAGGAAGTAACATGTCAAAACCAAAAGTAGTTCTTGCCTATTCAGGTGGTTTAGATACGTCAGTTGCAATTAAATGGTTAGAGGAGCAGGGCTATGCTGTAGTAGCTTGCTGTTTAGATGTTGGAGAAGGGAAAGACTTGAAGTTCATTCAAGAAAAAGCTTTAACAGTTGGTGCAATCGAGTCATATGTCATCGATGCAAAAGAAGAGTTTGCTAATGAATATGCATTAGTTGCTCTGCAAGCACATGCATTATATGAAGGTGTATATCCACTCGTTTCCGCGCTTTCCCGTCCACTAATCGCGAAGAAGCTTGTTGAAGTTGCCGAAAAAGAAGGTGCAGTTGCTGTTGCACATGGCTGTACAGGAAAAGGAAATGACCAGGTTCGTTTTGAAGTAGCAATTCAGGCATTAAACCCTGAGCTTGAAGTGCTAGCTCCTGTTCGTGAATGGAAATGGTCACGTGAGGAAGAAATTGAATATGCAAAACAAAAAAATATTCCGATTCCGATTAATTTAGATTCTCCTTTTTCCATTGATCAAAACTTATGGGGACGTAGCAATGAATGTGGAATTTTGGAAGATCCATGGGCTGCACCACCAGCAGAAGCATATGAGTTAACAGTTGGTCTAGAATATACACCTGATACAGCAGATATTGTAGAAATCGATTTTGAAAAAGGGGTACCAGTAAGTATTAATGGGAAGAAATACCCATTATCAGAGTTGATTTTAGAGTTAAATTCGTTAGCTGGAAAACATGGAGTTGGTCGTATTGACCATGTTGAAAACCGTCTTGTTGGGATTAAATCTCGTGAGGTTTATGAATGTCCAGGAGCGATGACGCTCATTAAAGCTCATAAAGAACTTGAAGATTTAACATTAGTGAAGGAAGTTGCTCACTTCAAACCTGTAATCGAAAAGAAAATCGCTGAATTAATTTATGAAGGCCTATGGTTCTCACCTCTACAAGCAGCTCTTTCAGCTTTCTTGCAGGAAACCCAGAATTATGTAACTGGAACAGTAAGAGTAAAGCTCTTTAAAGGTCACGCCATTATTGAAGGTAGAAAATCACCATATTCACTATATGATGAGAAGCTAGCAACCTATACTTCTGACGATGAGTTTGATCATCATGCAGCGGTTGGATTTATCAAGCTATGGGGTCTACCAACAAAGGTACAAAGTATTGTACAAAAAGGCAAGAAGGTGACAAAGTGAAAAAGCTATGGGGCGGCAGATTTACAAAATCAGCAGAAGAATGGGTAGATGAATTCGGCGCCTCCATTTCTTTTGACCAAGAGCTAGTGATGGAGGATATTGAAGGAAGTATCGCCCATGTCACCATGCTTGCTAAATGCGGAATTATCTCGGAAACCGAAGCAAACGAAATTATGCAAGGATTGGAACAGCTTAAGGAAAAAGCAGAAAAAGACGAGCTTCCTTTTTCCGTTAAATTGGAGGACATCCATTTAAACTTAGAAAGCATTTTAACTGAGCTAGTTGGTCCAGTTGGTGGAAAGCTTCATACGGCGAGAAGTCGTAATGACCAAGTAGCGACAGATATGCATTTATACTTGCGTAATCAAGTTAAGATCATCATTAACTTAATTGAGGAAATGCAGGAAGCACTGCTTGAACAGGCTGAAGCAAATATTGAAACGGTTATGCCTGGTTA
>JAEWIG010000121.1 GCA_023387295.1 Bacillota bacterium
CTAAAACTCATTATTCCAAAAAGAGTACATTTTTTCTGCGATCTTTTTTGGTTCAATTTCGTACTGACCAGAATCAACCTTATTTTTCAGTTCTTCGACCATTTTTTTTCGTTCTAATTCAATCGGGTTCCCTTTTTGCAATTCTTTAGCTTCTATTGAGATTTCAATCTTGTCACGCTTACTTGCTTTTGCATTGGCTTCCATTTTCTCCATTTGCTTATTATATGGATTTATGTTTACGTGTCCGATATTGTTAATTTTCATCATTGTCACCCCTTGTTCGATACTCATTAATTTTATATTCATTAAAAATAAGTTGTTTTTTATTAAAAATCTTGTTGCTTATCAAATTTATGTTCCTTTTAGTTTGAGAATGATGAGCGAAGTTATATTCAACTTAACTACTTTGTTAAGTGTTTGTCTTTTATATCGGATAAACCGTGCAATTGTTGAAGGAAATTACATATTTATTTTCTTCATAAGAAAACATTCATAAGCATCTGCACATAACACTCTATGTAAAATGTCGTCGGCTTCATTACACTGCGCATACGATTACTTCTGTTACATCGAGGCTTGCTCAATGAACCCGACGACGATTTCATATTTACACAAAAAAACTATTAGCAGAAGCACTAATAGTTTTTATGTGTAAATATTGATAAGCAGACCTTTAATTTCGCCGACCATGCTTAATATATCCATTGATTTTCTTTCTTTATCAAGAACCGTATTCGTTAAGTCAATTAATTTCTTGTCGACTTCTTTAACGATTTTATAGATTTTTGTCCGTCCACGACGATTGAATCCGCGCTGTTCTTCAAGCTGTAGCCCATTTTGGACCGCTTCTTCCATAAAGCCTTTAATCATTTTTTTATATTTACGAAGTTGATCAACAGTGCGATTTTCAGCAAGAACTTTTCCTTGCTCCTCTATTTCCTGCACCATTTTTGTCATTTTATCGTAGACAGATTGCTGACGATTTTTCGACATAACTTCTTGAAAGGTGATGCTTTCAGTTGGGACATTATTTTTCCCTTGAACTTTACTTACATCGATTTTGCCAACTTTTTGGACTTCCATTTGCTAGCCGCCCCTTTTAAAACTTAATTAATCTTATTTTAGCATAAAATATGTTTTTGTCTCGAAAGGAAGTTTTTCTTCAAAGCAAATTTGAAAGATTTTGATTTTCTATCGTTAAGCTGTTGCCGTCACGTCAATAATCTTCTTGAATTATAGAAAATGACGCGCAACCCACTCTTACACTCTAATTTCCCGTAAATCATTCAATTATTGACATACAAAATTCATCCATTCCCTTAATCAGCCTAAAAAACAAAGGGAATTAAGCACGTAGTCACAGAACAATTTACTTATTTCCAATAAACAAGGCAAGCCCTAATTTGCAGGACTTGCCTCTTGAAATTAAATTTGCAAAGGCAAATTTAAATCATCCTTGAAGTAATTGAAGAACACCTTGTGGTAATTGGTTAGCTTGCGCAAGCATCGCTTGAGCTGCTTGGTTAAGAATATTATTCTTCGTGAACTCAGTCATTTCTAGTGCCATATCAGCATCACGGATACGAGATTCAGCAGAACTTAAGTTTTCGTGAGTCACTTGTAGGTTGTTGATTGTGTGCTCTAGGCGGTTTTGTGTTGCACCTAGCTTCGCACGAGTTGATGAAATATCATTGATAGCTTTATCTAATTTAAAAATAGCCATATTAGCATCTTCATGGTTAAGAACGTTGATTTCATCGATGCCTAGTTTAACTGTGCTTAATTGCGGAACATCAATCATAACGTTTTGGTTTGTGTTAGCACCGATTTGGAATGCAAGAGCTTTGTTTGTTAAATCAAATTGGGAGTTACCACCTTTGATATTAGCCCCAAATTCCATTTCAAGACCGCCGTGCGTAAGCTTTCCGTTTGCTGTTGTTAAGTCTTTCGGGAAAGTAATTGGTGTTGGTGTTCCATCTTCATTTACTAATGAAACGGAAACATTTACTTTTGATTCGATTTGTACTTTGGCTGTTCCAGCTTGAGTGATCAACCGTGTATCAATTATAACTGATTTCCCATCAACACCAATGGTTACTTCATCTCCACCAGCCCCAATTACTGCTGCTTTTTTCCCAATAGAGAATCCGTCCGGATTAAATACTTCAATCGTCGCACTTGTATTTCCGTGGGCATCAGTTTGTTGTCCCGTTACAACAATTGAGTACTCACCGAAGGCAAGTTGGCTACCTACTTCTACCTTAGTGGTACCGTTAGCAATTTTAGCTGCATCTAATTGAATACTAAAATCACCAACATTTTCAGTAATTGAATTTTTATTGTTAAATGTGACACTTTTACTTACACCATTTACAATAACATCCGCGGTTGTTTCAATATCAAATTTTATTGCTGATGTGCTGTCTGCTGTAATTCCGCTAAGATCTATATTAACGCCATTAGCTAATTCTACGTTACTACCTAGTTCGATATCCGTTAAAGTCCTTGCTACTGTATCATCAGGACCTTTTACTTGAATCGTACCTTTCTTAGGAGGACCTGCATCATATCCAGTTATTGTGAATTCGTAACTACCTCGTGTTACATTTTCAGTAATACTAATTTCTGTACCAGTTAAACCAGTACCACCGTTATCAGTAACATTTTTAGTATTCAGCTTATTTTTGATTTCTACTATGTAGTCACCATTATCAGCTGTGGTCGTTGTTACCTTTGAAATTCCTGCACCATTATTAGCAGAATCAATTTTAGTATCTTTTGCTGGAATCTTAATTACATTTGCGTCACTTACCCCAGCACCTGGCTGGTTCAATTTATTTACAATCTCAGGATTTCCAATAATACCTATTTCATATCTTCCTGTTGCCATTGATGGATCCGTTACAACTGGAACATTTTTAATATTAGTATTTTCCATTTCTCCAGTAATATACTGTGTATCTACAGCACTTGAACCGTCGAGAAGTTTACGTGTGTTAAATTCCGTCTTCGAAGCGATGCTGTCGATTTCCAGTCTTAGTTGGTCAATTTCTTTCTGGATTTGTGTACGGTCTGTTGTTGTGTTTGTATCATTAGCTGCTTGAACAGCTAGTTCACGCATACGTTGCAGCATGGAGTGTACTTCTGTCATTGCACCTTCTGCTGTTTGCATGAGTGAAATTCCGTCTAGTGAGTTTCTTTCCGCCTGCTTTAAGCCACGGATTTGTGAGCGCATTTTTTCAGAGATAGCAAGACCTGCTGCATCATCAGCTGCACGGTTAATACGCATACCTGAAGATAGTCTTTCTAAGTTCTTGGATGTAGCAGATTGGTTTTGATAAAGGTTACGGTAAGCATTCAAAGCTTGAATATTATTATTAATTCTCATTTTCTTGCTCCTTTAGGGTCTATTTTCTATTTTAATTTAGTTATCTTCCATTAAGATACTTTTTTCATATGCTAAAGCTTTTTTTCTGATAGCTGCATTTGGGTCTGCTTGTTTGCTATGCATTGCTTTATTCCATGCGGCTGAGAGCTCTTCTACTATTCGAAGTACTTCTTTAATGATTGAAACATCCTTATTTAAGTTCGCCTCAACAACTTTATCTGCCATGTAGTTATAGAGTACATCTAACTGGTCCGCGATAATACCAGCTTCATAATTGAGTCCAGCACCTAAACGGTGTAAAATATCATTTGCTTTCTGGAGCTTTTGATTTGCAATCACATAATCTTTATTGTTAATATCCTCGATTGCTTCCTCTAGGTTTGTTAGACAGGCTTCGTAAAGCAGCGCTGTTAGCTCTTGAGGTGATTTCTGATGGATGGCTGACTCTGTGAAAATACCAGTCATGAATTTGTACCTCCAAATTGATTATCTGCTTCTTTTATCGACAGTTTTCTCAAGTGTTTAATAGTTTTTTTCCATTTCTTCAATTAGTATTAGAATTTCGGCCATAACCGAGTATAACTGAGGGGGAATATTGTCCCCCAAATCCATATCTAATAGGTTTGCGACAAGGGAAGAATCCTCTTGCATATGAATATTATTCTTCTTGGCAAGTTCAATGATTTGCTGGGCTAGTTGACCTTTTCCCTGTGCGACGACAATGGGGGATTTGCCTCCATCCTCATCATATTTAATGACAGCGGCTGATGGACCGTTCATTTCCCTACGCTTTTTTTGGTTATAAAAAGTAGAAACCCTCATATTTTGAAGTCCATCCCCTTTTCTGTGAATATTGGTCTATTTGGTTTAACTTCTGATTCTTGTTTGTCCGGAGCTACTTGCTTGCTCGCAACAGCGTTCATTCTTGTAAATTGAATGTTATTTACGTTGTATCCGATTTCTTGTAGCTTTTCCTTTGTTAAAGCTGCAATCGGCTCCATTCTTTCTTTAAAACGTGGTGTATCATTTTTCACCGTAATAGAAAGATTTCGATCAGTTGAGTTAAGAAGAATGCCGACATCCCCTAATTTTCTTGTTTCTAATAGAAAATAGAGATTACAGTTTTCCCAATCGACTTGTTGACCTTCGTTCTTAGAATTCACAAATACTTGTAGGTTCTCTGGTTTTCCGCCTAACATCATTGGGAGATTGAAGAACATGCTTTGCAGTGTTCCACTCGCATCTGACTTGCTTAATAACTGCTGACCAGTCAAGTTTGTCAACGCTTGTTCTGCCTGCTGAGCAACTTTAGCGCTCGCTTCTTCACCTTGAGTTAGTTTTAATAGAGCCGCTTTTAAATTTTGTTGCTGCTGTTGTTGCTCTTGCTGCTGGGATTGGTCGTTTTTCTGGAAAACTAGGGAATTTGCTATATCACTATCATGGTTCAGCCCTAGTGAACGTACCATTTCGAACATTTGTCTAGCCGATGGCTCTTGGTTCATGTAGCCGCTCGTTGTCTGCCCATATTGTGCAAGCAGGTTTCTCTCTGGTGTACGAGATTCTAGTGCCATGCTTTCTTTATTTACGAAGTGCATGATTTTTTGTTCTGTTGGCTTAAAGATCAGCTTATCAATTAGCGTTTTCACTTCATGGACAATTTTCCCTGCTTCAGCATGATTGCCCTTTGCTAGTAGTTTCTTAGCATCTGCTAGCTGTCCGCTAGCTTGCATCAGCTGTTTTTCTGTCTTCATATCAGTGAAAAGCATCATTTCACTCTTTAAAATTGCATTGTCTAGCTTACTGATAGCAGTCTCTAGCATTTGTCTAGCTTGTGGATAGGCATTGTTTTTAAACGTATCGATTAAGCGATGGACATTATCTAGATTCTTCGATATTTCTCGTTTTAGTTCACGGAAATCATGTGTCGCCTGCGCAAGCTTTTGCGTTACTTTTGTAACTAAAATATCCTTCGATTGAATCTGCATCGATTGTAAAAGTTCATTTACATCGTATTGTTCCCCTGTCAGCTGTTGAAGCTGAGGCTGCTTAGGCTCCGTTTTTGCCAATTCTTGCTGGACGTCTGTCAGTTCTTTCGTTAAGTGCTGGCGGGCTGCCATTTCTCTTCCTTTATCCTGCAACTGCGTCGCACGTTCGAGTGCCTTTTCTGTCTTGTCGATTGTTTTCATATCGATGTTCGGGTTACCCGCAATTTCTTTTCGTACTTGGTTGAGTGCTTCTTCTAAATTGGCTTCTTTAGATAACTGCTGTAACGCCTGTTTTATTGTTTCTGATGGTTTTATTTCAGGTAGCTTTATTTGTTCGACTTCAGTTTCAGTCTCCTCAGTATTTATCATGTTGAGCTGCTGATTATTTAATATTTGTTGTAGTTTTTGGTTCGTATTAGCGCTTGAATCAGGCGTTTTGGCCTGTGATGCGTTTTGTTTAATTAGCGCCTCGACTTGTTGCAGCATTTTAATCAGTCGTTCGCGGCCGGCTTGATCGAGTTGATTCGCTTGGTTTACTAAACGTTCAATATTCCGCGAGACTTCTGGATCAAGATTTTTATTATTAACAATTTGCTCTTGAACCTTTTGCAGTGCCTTTTTCGGGTCAGGGTCGGTTTGTAATTGTTCGCGGACCTGTTTAAGTGATTCTTTTAGCTTTGAAGCTTCGTCTGGCTGTGTTGATTGATCTGGCTGCGTCGACGCTGGTTGCCTAGATGGTTCACTCGGTTGTGTTGGTTGCTGACGTGTTTCAATTTGCTTCAGTTCTACCTCAGCCTTCGTCAATGCTTGTTGCAATCGTTCGCGTCCGGTGGATTCTTGACCTTGTTGCTTTAACTGGCCAATTTCTTTCAGAGCTTGCTCGAGCTTCTGTGCTACTTCGCGATCGATTTTCGGATTGGTGACGATTTGATCGCGGACTTTTTCTAGGGCACGGTCTAGGTTGGGATCTCGTTGCACTTCCGATTTGATATCTTTGACGACGTCGCTTGGTTGTGATTGTGTCGCTTGAGACGGCTGTCTAGATGGTTCGCTTGGTACGGCTGTTGGCTGGCGTGTTTCGATTTGCTTCAGTTCTACTTCTGCCTTCGTCAATGCTTGCTGTAATCGTTCGCGACCGGCGGATTCTTGACCGAGTTGCTTTAACTGGCCAATTTCTTTTAGGGCCTGCTCTAGTTTCTGCGCTACTTCGCGATCGACTTTCGGATTGTTGACGATTTGATCGCGGACTTTTTCTAGGGCACGCTCTAGGTTTGGATCTCGTTGGGCTTCTGCTTTAACATTTTTCACGATATCGCTTGGACGCAATTCAACTGTGTTGCTCCCCGGTTGTGTAGGTTGCACTGGCTGTGTTGATCCTGGTTGCGATTGTGTTGGTTGAGCTGGTTGCCTAGACGGTTCGCTCGGTTGTGTTGGTTGCTGGCGTGTTTCGATTTGTTTCAGTTCTACTTCTGCCTTCGTCAACGCTTGTTGCAATCGTTCGCGACCTGTGGATTCTTGGCCTAGTTGCTTCAGCTGACCTACTTCTTTCAGAGCTTGATCGAGCTTTTGTGCTACTTCGCGATCGATTTTCGGATTGTTGACGATTTGATTGCGGACTTTTTCTAGGGCACGTTCTAGGTTTGGATCTCGTAGGATTTCCGCTTTAATTTCTTTGACGATGTCGCTTGGCCTAGCATCAACTGATTGATGTATCTGCTGTCCTTCACCTTTAATTGTGTTTGCTGTGCCGCCTGTTTGATTTGCTATCTTTTGTTGGTCAGACGGAACAACTTGGCTCCCTTTTCCTTCGATAGTCTTCACTTCAACTTGAGCTGTAGATAATGCATTTGTTAATACATCTCTTCCGGTCGTTATCCGACCTTGCTTTGCTAAGTTAGCAGCTTCTTCGACGGCTCGATTGAGCTTTTCGACTATCTCTTTCGGAACCTTTGGATTATTTATTAATTGTTCTTTGATTTTTTCTATTGAACGGATAATATTCGGAGCCTTAGCTACTTCCGAACTTATCTCTTTGATCATATTGGATAACGGAATTTCTTGGTTGCTGACAGCACTTGTCGGTCTTGATGGATTACTTGTTTGGATAGGCTGAGTATTTTTTGAAAGTGAAGCTTCTACCTCTTTTAATGCCTGGAGGAGGCGCTCTTTACCGATGGATTGCAATTTCTCCGCTTCAGCTGCTGCTTTTTCAATTTTTTGAGCCAGCTCACGATCGATTTTCGGGTTATTAATAACAGCTTCTCTTATTTGTTGAATTGCCTTTTTTAAATCAGGCTCCTTTTCTACTGTTTCCCTCGTTTTGCGGACGAGTTCGCTAGCTTCGTTCGAACTGGATGTTTGTTGGGCTAGTTTATTACCTTCTTCTACAGTTGACGTTGAAGTGCTTGGATTTTGTGGTTGAACTATTTTTCCCGAATCTGTTTGTGGCGGTTTCGTTTGCTCTAATGTTTTGGTTGAATCCATTACTTTATTTTCAAGTTTAAATTCTGGATCAATTTCTTTTGCAATGTCAGACAATACTTGATTCAGTGGTTTTCCATGTAGAGCTTCGTGAACAGCACGAAGTTGAGGCTGTGTTGCCTCTAAGCGCTTGTTTGCCAGTGCTTTCACTGTTTCAATCTTTGAATCTAACGTCCCTGTTCCTTTTTCAAAAAATGCTTTAAGGTCGCTAACAATTTCTTTTGATAATGGTGAACCCTTATCTAATAAAATTTTTACGGCTTGCTTTAGGTCCGCACTCTCTTTTCCGGTTAGTCCGAGACTCTTTAATATTTTTTCTTCACTTGAAACCTGGGCTTCAGCTTTGCTATTTTCAGTTGTAATTGTTTTTACATTAATGACTTGTTCCTTCTGACCATTAACTTGAACGGTTACTCGATTTTCCGAAGGAACTCCATCTTCAAA
This sequence comes from Bacillota bacterium, assembly GCA_023387295.1. Classification (GTDB taxonomy): domain Bacteria; phylum Bacillota; class Bacilli; order Bacillales; family Cytobacillaceae; genus Cytobacillus. Next base: position 8,299 of record JAEWIG010000121.1, read on the forward strand.
TCTAGCTAGCTGCTCTCTCCCTCTAATTTGGATAAGCGCTTCATTCGCAGATAATTTTTCTTTTATCGTTGCTTGATAGACTTCCCCTTGCTTTAACTCCGCGTTATTATCTGGAATAGGTATTTGATTATAAGTAGGATGATTGCTAACTTGCATATATTCCACTCCCGTACAATTGCTTTCTGTAAAATTTATATCGGTTATAACGGAAAAATATTAAATAGAGTTTGGACATGCCCGGTTTATCCTTAAATTTCAAAAGAAGCATAACTTATACGCAAAAAGTCCTTCATACTGGTGATGAAGGACTCTTTTCTAGCATATTCAATACAAATCGGACTTCAGCATCCTAATAAAGGACTTCTCTCTAGCTTTTTCAATTCCAATCGGCCTTCATCCAGCTAGTAGCGATGAAGACGAATTACAAGATTTCCTTATATAAGCAATCCCAATATCCAGCTTTACCCTTAATTCTCTCTTCTTCTAAACTTCTCATCAACCGCAAAATACGTGGCTTGTTTATCTCTTTTCTCGATTTCTTTTCGTCGATCTTCTTCAAAGGAGAAGGTGTTAAGATCTTTACGAAACTCTTCCGTACATGTACCACACAGTTTTCCTTCACGGATGAGCGCTCCACACTTTTCGCAAGGGTAGCCTAAATTAGGGAATTGCGATAGCTTTAGGCGTCCGGTTCTAATGAACTTTAATAATAAATCTTCATCTATCTCAGTTGATTCGACTACCTGAGTCATTG
>JAEWIG010000152.1 GCA_023387295.1 Bacillota bacterium
GTGTTAGATTATACACAGAATTTAATAGCCATATCCCCCAAAACCGTATGGCCCTGGTACACCAAATGGCGGGTACGGTCCTGGCACTGGACCTGGCGGAAAATATGGTGGTGGGTAAGGATATGGATAAGGAGCACCATAAAATGGTCGAGGTGCTAAAGCTGCTCCTATTCCCCCACCCAGTAAACCACCTAGTAAACCACCAACAAATGGTGCGAAAAGAAAAAATCCTCTTTCATCTCTTCTAGCTACTGGTACAACTCCGGGGAGTGGCTGAACTCCTCCACGATAATAATACATAATGGGCAACCTCCTATTGTTATTCCCTCCCTATTTCATATGCAATTTCATATTGTTTTGAGTGGGCAGTAGGCAAAATAGGTCGTTTAAAGGCAAGCTTTTCTGCTGATGCAACTTTATTTAAGGGAATTACGTTATAGTAGATAGGAAGGAATTTCTATTTTGGAGGCATTCATAAAAATGGAATTTACAGAATTACTAACAACCTTTAAATATTTTATTCTAGGATTGATTCAAGGATTTACTGAACCAATACCGGTCTCCTCAAGTGGACATGTCATCATTGGGCAAAAATTGTTAGGTGTTAAGGAAACTGGATTAACATTTGAAATTTTAACAAATACCGCTTCACTTTTTGCGATTTGCTTTATTTTTCGTGATGACTTAAAGCGCATGATCGTTCATTCTTACCAATTTATTTTTCAGAAAAAAGAAGAAGGTAAATCAGACTTTATGTTTGCCCTTTATGTTGTTATTGGGACGATTCCAGCTGCTGTTATAGGTGTTCTATTCAGTGATGTAATTGCTGCCTATTTTACTTCACCCTACACAATTGGATTCACTTTGCTCATTACAGGTGTCGCTCTATGGCTCATTCGCAATCTTCGTGGAGTGAAAAGAGATGGCGACTTATCATTTAAAGATGCATTAATCGTTGGGTTTGCTCAAGCGATTGCTCTTATTCCAGGTATTAGCCGCTCGGGTGCAACCGTTATTACTTCCATTGCTGTCGGAATGAAGCAGGATACAGCTTTACGATTTTCATTTATGCTATATATACCTGTAAGTTTAGGTGGCATGGTATTAGGAATTTCTGATTTAATCAACAGTCCTAATCTTAATACATTAGCCATTCCTTATCTCGCTGCCTTTATTGCCGCTCTTTTCATGACTTACTTCGCTATGCGCTGGTTTATGGGCATCATGGCAAAAGGAAATTTAAAATACTTTGCTTATTATTGTTTCATTGTAGGCTCACTATTGCTCGTCTTTTCGTCAAAGTTCAGTTAATAGAGGTTATTACATAAAAAATCCCTTTTTGCACAGGATTGCAAAAAGGGATTTTTTAATCTTTTTTGAAAATATTAAATCGTCGTCGGATTCATTGAACAAGCCTTGATATACGAAGTAATCACCAGCGCAGTGAAAGGAATCCGACGACATTTTACATAAATAGTTGGGAGCAGAAACTCACGATAGTTTTTTTAGTTAGCGTAAATATGAATGAGAAATACGTCAAAAAAACCTAATTTTCGAGACTAAAATCTCAACAATAATCCCATATTCCTTTAAACGATGAGAGGGTTAGAAAGATACGGGTAGTAATGTTAAAATTTTTTATTAGTAAGCCTTCGCCCAAAAAACTAGCTGTTTCGCTTCTTTTTCACAAACAACACATGTTTTTTGTAGCTGGTTTTGTTCAAATGGAATGCACCTTGAAGTTGCCCCTGTCTCTTCTTTGATTTTATCCTCACAGCTTCGATCTCCACACCACATTGCTTTAACAAGTCCTGTTTTCACTTGGAAAATCTCTTTAAATTCAGCAAAGCTTTTCGCAGTATATGTTTTTTGCTGACGATTCTGCTTAGCCTTTTCAAATAATTGTAATTGAATGTCCTCCAGTACTTTAACAATATGCGATTTTAATTGTTCAGTTGCTACGACCATTTTTTCGCCTGTATCTCTTCTAACGAGTACAACTTGTTTATTTTCGATATCCTTTGGTCCCACTTCCAGACGAAGAGGAATGCCCTTCATTTCATATTCATTAAATTTCCATCCAGGTTTCTTATCACTCGCATCAATATCAACTCTAACTACTTGAGATAAAGACTTCTTTAACTCGTATGCATGATCAAGAACGCCTTCTTTATGATGAGCGATTGGTACAATCATTACTTGAACTGGTGCAGCTTTTGGTGGAATAACAAGACCTCTCTGATCTCCGTGCACCATTATCATTGCCCCAATGATTCGAGTCGTGAAACCCCAAGATGTTTGTTGCACATACTGAAGCTTTCCATCTCTATCTGTATATTGAATGCCAAAGGCTTTCGCAAATCCATCTCCTAAATGGTGAGAGGTTCCAGACTGCAGTGCTTTTCCATCATGCATTATGCTTTCTATAGTATATGTATATTTTGCACCAGCGAATTTTTCTTTATCTGTTTTCTTCCCTTTTATGACTGGAATTGCTAACACGTTCTCACATACATCTGCATATACTTCAAGCATCTTTCTCGTTTCCTCATGAGCCTCTTCTTCAGTTTCATGACAAGTATGGCCCTCCTGCCACAAAAATTCTAAAGTACGAAGAAATGGGCGGGTTGTCTTCTCCCACCTTACAACGTTTGCCCACTGATTATAGAGTTTTGGCAAATCTCGATAGGAATGAATAATATTTTTATAGTGCTCACAGAAGAGAACTTCTGAGGTTGGGCGGACACATAATCGCTCTGTAAGCTCCTCCGCACCACCATGTGTTACCCACGCAACTTCCGGTGCAAATCCTTCAATATGATCCTTTTCCTTCTGAAGTAAGCTTTCAGGGATAAATAATGGCATATAAATATTTTCATGTCCTGTTTCCTTAATACGGCTGTCAAGCTCAGCTTTAATATTTTCCCACAAAGCAAAGCCATAAGGGCGAATAATCATCGATCCACGGACACTAGAATAATCAATTAAATCTGCTTTTGTGACAACATCTGTGTACCATTGACCAAAATCCTCATCCATATCAGTAATTTCTTTAACAAATTCCTTTTTCATTTTCTGCACCTCTTCTTAATAAAAATAAAAAGCTTTACTCCGAAATAGGGACCATAATCTGGCGGTACCACCCTAATTCAAAGCAAAGCTTTACACTCATTTCATGATAACGGATGCAAATCCGCTGTAATCTTCAATCGATACAGAACTCAGAGGTAGGTTCAGGTAGTGTTTATAGGAATTTTTCAGCAACTGTCCCCTCTCTAGAATAAACTAAGCTAACCTTACTATTTCTCATCCATGTTTTAGCTATTTTTTGAAATTATAAAATTATTATGTTCATTTGTCAAACTTCTAATCAAAAAATCCCTTTTTGCAAACAATTGCAAAAAGGGATTTTCTATAGTCTTTTTGTAAAAATATTAAATCGTCGTCGGATTCATTACCAAGCTTGCTCTACTGGTACATAAGTATAGCCCAAATCTTTAGCAACTGCTTCATACGTAACATTTCCGTTTAACACATTCATTCCGCGTGCTAATGCAGCGTTATCTTCAATTGCTTTCTTAACACCCTTGTTAGCAATTTGTAATGCATAAGGAATCGTTACATTTGTTAATGCAATTGTCGATGTTCTCGGAACAGCGCCAGGCATATTCGCAACAGCATAGTGAACTACACCATGCTTCTCATATGTTGGGTTGTCATGAGTTGTAATATGATCAACCGTTTCAAAAATTCCACCTTGGTCAACAGCCACATCAACAACGACTGAGCCAGGAGACATTGTTTTAACCATTTCCTCTGTTACAAGCTTTGGTGCTTTAGCACCTGGAATGAGAACTGCTCCAACTACAAGATCACTTTCCTTCACAGCTTCAGCAATATTAAATGGATTTGACATTAATGTTTGAATGCTATCACCAAAAATATCATCAAGCTGACGAAGACGTTCAGGGCTTAAATCAATGACTGTTACTTTTGCACCGAGACCGACAGCCATTTTCGCAGCATTAATTCCAACTACTCCACCACCGACAACGGTAACCTTCCCACGAGAAACACCCGGAACTCCAGCTAGCAAAATTCCCTTACCACCATTTGTTTTTTGTAAAAACTGTGCTCCAATTTGAGTTGCCATTCGACCAGCTACTTCACTCATTGGTGTAAGTAATGGAAGGGTACGATTCACTTCTACCGTCTCGTAAGCAATTGCTGTTACACCCTTTTCAACTAAAGCCTTCGTTAATTCTGGCTCAGCTGCTAAGTGTAAGTATGTAAATAAAATTAATCCTTCACGGAAGTATGTATATTCTGAATCTAATGGTTCTTTTACTTTCATGACCATTTCAGCTGCCCAAGCATCCGCTGCAGAAGAAACAATTTCTGCTCCTACTTCTTTATAATCCTCATCAGAAAATCCGCTGCCTAAACCTGCTCCTGTTTCAATAAATACTTGATGACCAGCCTTAACAAGGGTATACACACTAGCAGGAGTCATTGCGACCCGATTTTCATTATTTTTTATTTCTTTTGGAACACCGATAATCATTGAAACTACCCCCTTCTATCAAATAAAATTCGTCTTAATTTTCCCCTGGATATTACCTAGTTTACTAGGCTTACAATCCTTAGTTTCATAATAAGTTATTGATTTATTAACGTCAATCTTACACTATGTAAATAATATACTATTTTCCTATTGTCATTTTTTAAACAATCCCATTTCAAATCGCTTCTTTTCTTCTAATATTAGTCACTTGCTTCAACTAAAATCGATTTCTGTTTAAGAACTTGTAAGTATTTCACTTTCTTTGCCGAATAGCAACTTGTTTTGTCATGTGAGAAGGATTCCATTATAAAAGAGAGAATTGCTCTTTAAAAAGGAGGGAGCGTGTTGAATACTAATACAGTAGCAAAACTATTAAACGTTTCACCAAGTACGATCCAACGATGGGTGAAACAGCTTGACCTGGACATGGAACGGAATGAACTTGGTCATTATATTTTTACTAAGGAAGACATCGCCCTTCTAAAAAATGTCCAGGAACAAATTAATAATGGGAGCATCTTGCAAGAAATAACGATTAACAGGAAAAAAGTTCGGAAAGGAATCGTTAATGCCACAGTGTCTGACAAATTATCCAATGACATTCTTAAGAAACTTGAAATTTTAGAACAGCAAATTGCTCAAAAAGCAGATGAAGTTGTTTCCTACCAGCTTCTTCAGCATCGTCGCGAAATTGAGGATTTACAAACCGAGGTAGCCCTGCTAAACAAGAGGATTGAAATCCTTGAATCAAAGAACCCCGAAACGCCAAAAAACATCTCCTCTGAACATTTAATTATCTTTGATCAAAAGCAGCCGAGATCGAAAGAAAAGAAGAAGCGGTTAATAAGCTCATTTTTCGGTTTTTAGATCCCTATATGGACGACAAAAGCAGCCTCCTCTATATAAATAGAAGAAGCTGCTTTTCATTTTCTAAATTCGATTACTTGCTACCCGTCTTCTTCGCTACTAGTTTCTTATACCAAATGGAATGACGATGCTTCACATACTCCTCATCCACATATCCAGTAAACATCCCAGGTAGCATTTTACGATTTTCTTTTATGAGAAAAGCCGCTAAATGGGCAACAATTCCAATGACTAGCAACACAGTCGCTACATTATGAATATTCGTAGACCAAGTGATGATTCCATTTGCCATTGATACTCCAGGAACATTTTTAATTAATTTAATAATCCCTGTTATCACAAGGAGCATAACACTTACACCAATAAAAAGGTAGGCCAGTCGCTGTTCTGCTAAATATTTATCACTTGGTGGTTCTTGCCCTTTTGTAAACATCGCTTTTATGATTTGAATAGATTCCTTCACATCCCCTTTACGCGGCAATATACTAAACTCTTTGCGTAGCGAATGCAAAACAATATGGTAAAAAATGATAAACATTAAACTAATGGCACCTAGATAGTGAAGAACTAAAGTGACAAAATAATCCCCCGTCCAGCTCATAAATGGAAGCTCTGTTAACATATATCGATGGTACAGTGGCATTTGCCCAAACCCAGAGAAAATTAACAGAAAAATAGAAGCCGCTGTCAACCAGTGGACGAAGCGATTCGAAAAAGAGTGTCTCTTAATTTTTCCAGCTTTATTCTTCATCTTTCTTTTCTCCCTTCATTGTACGGTATGCAACAACACCGGCTGTTACAGCGCCAGCAATAGGTGCTAACATCGCACTTTGCATCATGCCTGTAAAGGAATCTAATTTATTCTCCATTCCCACTTCCATTGTTGGACGTCCCGGCTTTTGATCCATCTTATTTTGTTTATCTTTTTTAATGGCCTCATTTATTTTTTCAAAAGGAACCTTTGAAACATAAAAGGTAGCTGTTCCACCGTTTTCTTTATCACCATAAACATAGCCGCTAATTTCCTCTGCTCGTTCATATGCGTATCTTTTCATTTCTTCCTTTGTCCCGAACGTAATAGCATTCTTTGGACATGACGTAACACATGCTGGCTCCTTCCCTTGCTTTTGTAAATCAGCACAGAAATCGCACTTATACATGACTCCGCCCCCTGCTAAATCAGGCGCAACCTTTAAATAGAGTCCGACGCCAGCTTGACGCTGCGGAATATCCCATGGGCAGGCATCGCGACACTTTGCTCCCCCCATACAGAAGCTATCATCAATTGATACTGCACCATTGCTATCTTTACTAATAGCACCGAATGGACATAGGTTCATACATGTCGGATTATCACAATGCATACAACGACGGGGAACAAACACTTCTTCCATTTTTCCATCCTGCTCGATCTCAACCCGATCGATAAAAGTCCAATTATATGGAGTTAAACGATTAATCATATCCTTCTTATCTGACCAGTCCTCAAATTTCTTTCTTGGCCAATATGGTTGAATATCTTCTGGATTTGGATCAGGAAAGCGTGATTCATTTTTCAAACGACATGCTGACACACATAATGGCATTGCTTCATTTTTACAGCCGTCACATACCGTTAAATCAATGACAGTCCCTTTCTCTACTCCTACCTCTGTTTCTGCAGCTACTTTTTCAACACCTGAAAGAGCAACTGTCGTTAAAACACCAGCAGCTGTTGACCGCTTCAGAAAATCTCTTCTTGTTATGTCTCTACTCACTATACCCACCACCGTATTTAATTTATAATACTCATTATACCTGCGTGGGTATATTTTCGAATGGATATTTGTGAATATTTTGTGTCTTTTTTGTAAAAAACCACTACTGCCTTTTCTCGATTTTCCAAAATACAAGTGGTTCTTTTACATTAAAAACTGCTCAATGAAATCGACGACGATTTTATTGAGCATAGAAAAAAGCCCTCCTATTTTTAGGAAGGGCTAGTGAAAACGATATTGCAGCTGTTCAATTATCTATGCATTAACTGGTGCATTCTTTTTATTACGTAAAGCCATTGGAATGTAGACACAGAATGGTTCGCTCTCTAAATAATCTCCTGTAACAGCATAGGTTCTTGAGCGTGAACCACCACAAACGAAGCGATACTCACAAACACCGCATTTTCCTTTATATAAATCTGGATTACGGATTTCTTTAAGCACCGTCGACTCACGGTATATTTCCTTTAACGGAGTTTCTCTGACATTTCCGACCTTTATTGGGAGTAAGCCGCTTGGGAGAACGTCTCCTGTATGAGAAATGAAAATAAATCCGTTTCCATCATTCACACCTTTAGGCGCACGCTTTAAGCCATCAATGATGGAATCTTGGTCAAACGTAATCGTATCTTCATAGCGAATGGTATCCTTATCAAGCTTGTTCTCTCTTACTTTTTCTTGAAGAACAACTCTTCGATAATGTTGAGCAGCGGTTGTTTTAATATCATATGGTGCTGTTTTCCCAAGCTCATACAACCATCTAAACACTTTTTCATGCTCAGCTGGCGTTAAGCAAGCGTCTAGCTGTCCTCTACCTGTTGGTACGAGTAAAAAGATGTACCACATGACGGCCTTTAAATCTTTCACTAGCTCAGCCATTTGCTCAAGCGAATCGTAATTGTATTTTGAAATAACCGTATTGATTTGTAATGGCATTTCCAGCTCATTTAAGTATTTGATTTTCTCAAGGGTTAAGTCGAATGAGCCTGGTGTCCCTCTAAAGTGATCATGAATTGCTGGTGTCGGGCCATCAAGACTGAATCCCCATCTAGATAAGCCAACATCTTTCGCTTGCTTCATTCTTTCTTTCGTGACATTGTCTGTTGCACTAGGTGTCATTGAAACACGCATGCCTTTTTTTACCGCATAATCTGCCAGTTCAAAAAGATCCTCACGCATCATACAGTCTCCACCAGTAAAGACAAGCATCGGGTTATTCATTTCATAAATTTGGTCAATTAATTTAAAGCCTTCTTCATTGCTTAACTCATTTGGATCAGGCTTCGGTTGAGCATCAGCTCGACAGTGAATACATTTTAGCTGACAAGCCCTCGTTACTTCCCATATAACAATGTATGGGTTTTCATTATAATCTATCATAGCTCCATGACTATGTGGGTGACCCTTACCGTGCATTTTCATCACCAATCCCCTATTTTTTTATACTACTTGTATTATAGAATTGATCAATCCAAATGCCTGTGAAAATTGTTACAATCTTCCTACAAAAAAAAACAGATGGCGTGGTGGCTACATAACGAGAAAAAAAGACCACTGCCAACATAAACAAATAGGCTAGTGGTCTCAATCATTAATTATTTTTCAAATCTTTCAACTAATAAAGCAAGCGTACGCACCATGACGCCTGTTGCCCCAGAAGGTCCTAGCTCATGCTCTTTATTAGTTGTTGCCGTTCCTGCAATATCTAAATGAACCCAAGGTGTGTCTTCTGCAAATTCACCCACAAAAGCACCACCCATAATAGCATGGCCTTCACGACCCGGTGAATTATTTAAATCAGCAATTTTACTGCTTCTCACTCTTTGTTTATCTTTTTCAAATAACGGTAAACGCCAAATTGGTTCTCCTGCTTCATAGGATGCTTCAAGTACTTGCTCCCATAATGCTTCATTATTTGTTAACGCCCCCGTCGTATCGTTTCCAAGTGCAACGATAACGCCACCCGTTAATGTTGCTACATCAACAAGATAATTCGCTCCGTGCTGCTTCGCATAGGTAACAGCATCTGCCAGAACGAGGCGCCCTTCTGCATCCGTATTTAATACTTCGATTGTTTTACCGCTCATAGATGTGATCACATCATCAGGCTTAAAGGCATGACCGCTTACCATATTATCTGTAGATGGAATAACGGCTACGACATTTTGCTCAGGTTTTAGCTCACCGATGATTTCCATTGCACCGAGAACAGCGGCTGCTCCACCCATATCTGTTTTCATCCCAACAATGCCGTCCTTCGGCTTAATGGAATAACCACCCGTATCAAAGGTAATTCCTTTTCCAACTAGACCAATAACATCTGTCCAATCTTCTTTTCCCTGATACTTAAGAACAATCATTTTTGGCGGTTCAGTCGAGCCTTGGTTAACAGCAAGAAGAGCACCCATGCCAAGCTTTAACATGTCTTCCTTCTCAAGAATTTCTACTTCAAACTCATATTTAGCTGCTAGCTCCTTCGCATAGTTAGCCATATCTGTCGCTGTCAGCATATTACCTGGTAAATTCACTAATGTACGAGCAGAATTCGTGCCTTTTCCATGAGCATAGCCAACTGTTAATGAAGCTTGCACCTCAACTTTATCAACTGCTTCACAATAAACAACTAAGCTTTCAATCTTTTTCTCTGGTTCATTTCCTTTTTGTTTATAGCCATCAAAGCGATATGTTGCTAATGTGAGCGCCTCACTAGCTGCATGTGCAGCATCAAATGCATCTACATTTTCATTAATAAAAGAATCTAAATATATCGCTGCTTCTTGAAGTTTTACTGCATCTACAGCTTTAAAGGTTTTTCCTAACGCTTCACGTAAGCCTTCAAAGGAGTACTCTTTTTCCTTCCCTAATCCAACAACGAATAATCTTTTGGCAGCAATTTTTCCAAATGTATGTACTTTTGAAACCGTATTTTTCTTTGCTGAAAGATCTCCGCTTTTTACTAGCTCTGATAAATGTCCTTCAAATTGCTTATCAAGCTCTGCTAGAGGTCCTCCGAATTTCTCCGGCTTCTCAAAAATCCCTATAATTAAACACTCATGCTCTGTTTCATAGCTCCATTCACTTTTCACTGAAAACATGACTACACCTCCAAATCAATTTACAATTATTATATCGAAAACTACCTAATATTTCGACTCTCTAAGCTTTTTAGATGAAATAATATTTTATGAATTATCTTCTAAATATTAAATAGAATAAGGCAAAAATCATTGCACTATTACTAATTTATTATTATCATCTTAACAAATGGCTTTTTAGGATTATTTTAACACGCTGAAAATATTACATTGTCCTACTTCGTACATCCGTGCGTTCTACATTGACTTAAAAAGGTGGTTAATATATGGAATTATTAATGAACTTCCCTCTATGGTCTGCGATCGCAGCCATCCTTTTTGCCCAATTTGTCAAAGTACCGATACATTTTATTGCAACCAAAAAATTAAATTGGTCATTATTAACAAGTACCGGAGGAATGCCAAGCTCTCATTCAGCTGCAGTTACTGCCCTTTCAACTGGTGTTGCTTTAGAAACGGGTTTCGATTCTCCTATATTTGCTGTTTCTGCTGTTTTCGCTATCGTTACAATGTTTGACGCAACCGGAGTTCGTAGGCAAGCAGGTGAACAAGCAATTGTCCTTAATCAACTTGTTTCTGACTTTAATCGAATCATCGAGGAAGCAAAGGTTTGGCAGAAAAAAGAAGGACATGAAAAAAGAAAAGAACTGAAGGAATTACTCGGACATAAACCGATTGAGGTATTCTTCGGTGGATTAACAGGAATTGTCTTAACGCTTACTCTTCATTACTTCCTATCAAAATAAAGTGGACCTCCCATGATCGGAGGCCTACATAAAGGAGAGATATTCATTCATGAGAGTCGTTTCATTATGCCCAAGCAATACAGAAATGGTTGAATATATCGGAATGACTGATTTGCTTGTTGGTGTTGATGATTACTCTGACTGGCCAAAGCAAATCACAGACCTCCCCCGTCTTGGACCTGATTTATCGATTAACTTAGACGAGGTGGAAAAATTAGCCCCAGATTTAGCGATTGCTTCATTAAGTGTTCCTGGAATGGAAAAAAATATTGAAGAGTTAAAAAAGCGAAACATCCCCCATATTGTCCTAAATCCACAAAGTCTAACAGATATTGAGCATGATTTAATCATTACCGCAAGGGCTTTAGGTAACGAAGCAAAAGGACAACTAGCGGCAACTGCTTTCCGAGCGAAAATAGAAGGGCTAAAGCAAATCTCTTCTCAAATAGAAAAGAAGCCATCCCTTTATTGGGAATGGTGGCCGAAGCCCGTTTTCACTCCTGGAAAAATAAACTGGCTTACAGAAATAAGCATGCTCGCAGGCGCCGAGAATATCTTTAAAGATGTCGATCTCGCAAGTGTTCAAACCGATTGGGACGATGTGTTTCAAAGAAATCCCGATTTCATTTGTCTTGCTTGGGTCGGTGTGAGAAAAGAGAAAGTCAATTCTGAAGTTGTTTTAAAACGCCCTAATTGGGTGCAGATGGATGCGGTGAAAAAAAAGCACATTTTCGTATTAGAAGAAGAACTTTATTGCAGACCATCCCCTCGTTTGCTTGAAGGAGCTATCCGATTGGCAAAAATGATTCATCCTGATGCATTCTCTTCGATAAAGTGAACTTCAATCATAAAACGCTATAAACATAAAAAAGCAGGTAAATCCAATATTTTCTGGACTTTCCTGCTTTTTTAATTACGATAATCATAGCTTATTTACGTTCTGACTTAATATACTGCTGGCGAAATACCTGCATGGATTCATTTTCATTTAATGCGAGAAGTTCTTCTTCAGTAAGTCTACCGTTACCCATCTCAATGACATAAACATCAACCGTCTTTTTACCCCATTGACTATATACATCTGCAACAGTTTCATAATAAAGATCTACTTTATGTCCTTTAATTGCTCCACCTTTATCAGCGACTACTCCATAACCATAACCAGGAATAAAGAGTATTGTCCCAATTGGAAAAACATTTAAATCTGCTGCTACTGTAGAATATAAATCTCTTTTCACTTTCACACCTGAATATGTAATACCGAACCCAGGGTGTCCAGGATTTTTTCCTGTTGATTCATAAAAAGCGGTATAACCAGTAGCTACAACTTTTTTAACTGGATATTGCGACCAATCAATCGCATCTTCTAACGTTAGTGGTTGTCCCGTCACGGCCTCACTCGAAGAAATCTCCAAGTCTAAATTTGTAATTCGTTTTAAAAATTTAAATGCTACTTCAACAGTTTTAAATTTATGATTAAAATCATCATCGGTGGATTCTTCACTACTCCATAAATCCGTTTTGTTAAAATAATTAACAATTGATTTGGCTTCAACACCAGAAATAGACTGAAAGGTTGTTAACAACGCAACGGAAAATAGAACTGACATTATTATGCGCCTTGTCCATTTTTCTATTCTTTTCATTTTTTCCATTTCACTCCTCCCAAGAATATTCATTTCCCAATATTCATGGAAATATTCAAGCTTGAAGTGAAATTTTTAGAAAAATTCGGTTTAATCACCAAATTAATACAATATTTATCATTTCCATTTAGAAAAAAACTCCCTGCTATTAAGAGCAGAGAGCTTTTTTTCAAAACATTTGATAACCTTTTTTACGAAGCAGTTTAATCGTAATACCGGCCCCAATTGCACCAGCCAATCCACTACTTAAGATGAGGATATCCGCTGTTGCGAGTTGTGATAATTCAGAGCCTAAACTTGAAAATGCTTCTTTTCCATTTGTAAAATATTCGATAAACCGTACTTTATCAATAATCAAAATAGCAATAATTGGATAGATAATAGCCATAATCCAAGACATTCTTAATAACATATTTAATATGAAGCCTATTCCAAAAAATAAAACAAAGAAAAGCAACATGGAAATAGGTAAAATAAAAATGGTCATCTGCATTTGTCATTGTCCTCCCTTAACCCATCAATATTTAGTGTACTGAATGGATATTAGTGAGTCAACAAAGAAATACCATGATTTACTAATCAACCCCGTTCAAGATCCTTTGGAGGAGTCTCATGTCTTACTCAAAAAAAAGATCGAAAGCGAATTCACACTCTCGATCTTTAGAATCTATTTATTACAATACATTAAATTTTCCTTTTTTCATAACAAGTGAAGCTCCGCCAATCATAAATATCGCACGGTTATCAATCATTTTTTTCATGAAAGATGCTTTTGAACCAACCATTTTCTTACCAAATGCTACACCGATCGCATCATCATCACCTAATGAACAAACCGTACCTTTAATATCTGGCTTAAATGATTCTAGCCCTGTTTTATTACGAACTAACGCAAGTATATTTCTCGCACAAACTTCTCCTTGCTGCATGGCAATTTGTGCAGTAGGTGGGAATGGACGATTAATTTCTTCGTTAATAATAAGTGAACTATCTCCAATGATGAAAACATTATCATGACCAGGAGCTCTTAAATCTGGCTGTACTTTTACGCGTCCACGCATAGCTTCAAAGCCTGATTTCTCGATAATTGCATTTCCACGAACACCTGCAGCCCAAACGACTGTACCTGCTTTAATTTCCTCGACTTCATCTTCACCCTTGCCAACGATAATTCCTTCTGGTGTACATTCTTTAATAGCAGTACCAATTCGGAATTCAACACCCTTTTTCTCAAGCTTAGCAACAGCATAGTCAACTAATTCAGGGTCAAATCCAGGCAACACCATCGGAGCAGCTTCTACACAAATCACTTTTACTTTATTGAAATCAACATCATATTCACGGCAAAGCTCTGGAATACGGTTTCCTAGTTCGCCAAGGAACTCAATACCTGTGAAGCCTGCACCACCGACAACAATTGTAAGTCGCTCATCCTTCTTCTCTACTTCGGTATTATATGTTGCAAACTGATATTCAATATGCTCGCGAATTTGACGGGCTGCATTTACATTTACAATTGAAAATGCGTACTCTTTCAATCCTTTAATTCCGAATGTTTCTGATTCTCCACCAAGAGCAACGACTAAATAATCATACTCTACTTCTCTATTTTCTAAGATGACTTTCTTTTCTTCTGTCTTAATTTCAACAGCTGTATCTTGAATAAATTCTACCTTATTTCGATCAATAACGGATTTAATATCATAGCGGACTCGATTGTGATGTAAAGTACCTGCTGAAGCTTCATGTAACCAAGTAGTTTCATAGTGATATTCGTTTTTATTAATGAGCACGATTTCAGCTTCATTCATTCCAGCAGCTTTCTGTAAACGAGTAGCTGTCATTAATCCACCATAACCTGCTCCTAAAATAACAATCTTCGGCTTTCTCATGTCAATCATATCCTTTTTTTGTGTTTTTTCTAATACGACTAGCTGGTACTTAGAAACACTTCATACTCTGTATATTTTTTTATGATAAAATAAAGAAAAGAGTTTGTGATGTGTTTCACTAAAGATTTCAAAAAAAATTAATAATTTTGTCACAAAACTTTAACATATCTACAATTACATAATATTCTTTTCTCATTCATTTTTCAAGTTAAAAAACTGGTTAAACTTGTTTTGAAAATTTAAACTTTTCTACTGTGGAAATATTACTTACTAACCATACGGTAAATATTTTACTAAATAGCGATATTTCAACAAACACCGGTTTCTTGCGAATGGAAACCTTTTCATAATCTTTTAATGAAAGAGTGAGCTTTATATTATTTTATGTTATTATTATGAAGTGGAATTGCACTATATTTTGAGGGGGATATGGCGTGAAAGAAGATCAAACTGTATATGATATCACAATTATTGGTGGAGGTCCAATTGGATTATTTACCGCATTCTATGGTGGTATGAGACAAGCCACTGTAAAAATTATCGAAAGCTTGCCACAGCTTGGTGGTCAGTTATCTGCCTTATATCCAGAAAAATACATATATGATGTAGCGGGTTTTCCGAAGGTTCGTGCCGGAGAGTTAATCAATAACTTGAAAGAGCAAATGGCAAAATTCGAACCTACAACCGCATTAGAACAATCTGTTGAGAAGCTTGAAAAACAAGCAGATGGTATCTTTAAGCTTACAACAAATAAGGAAATTCACTATTCCAAATCAGTCATTATTACAGCAGGAAATGGTGCATTTCAACCTCGTCGCTTAGAGCTTGAAAGTGCTACTCAATATGAAGGCAAAAACCTTCACTATTTCATTGACGATTTAAATCAATTTGCAGGGAAAAAAGTTGTTGTATTTGGTGGTGGAGACTCTGCAGTAGACTGGGCATTAATGCTTGAGCCCATTGCTGAAAAAGTTACGATCGTTCACCGTCGTGATAAATTCCGTGCTCATGAGCATAGCGTTGAAAATCTAAATAATTCAAAAGTAGATATTAAAACACCATATGTTCCTTCAGAGTTAGTCGGTAATGAACAAGGCATAACTCAAGTTATTCTTGAAGGGGTAAATGACAAGGAAAAAGTGTCAATTGATGTGGATGCAGTCATCTGTAACTACGGTTTTGTTTCTTCTCTTGGACCGATTAAAGAATGGGGTCTTGAAATCGAAAAGAACTCTATTGTTGTCAATTCAAAAATGGAAACAAACATCCCAGGAGTTTATTCTGCTGGAGACATTTGTACATATGACGGTAAAGTAAAACTAATTGCATGCGGCTTTGGAGAAGCACCAACGGCAGTAAATCATGCAAAATCATTTATTGATCCGAAAGCAAAAATTCAACCGTTACACAGTAGTTCAATGTTTAGCTAAAAAAATGAGGAGCATAGCCTAAAGTGGCTATCTCCTCATTTTTTACTGTTTCTTGTTCGAACAGTTTAATTTTAAAAACTAATTAGCACTCCTCAGGAGTCCCCGCTTTAGTTGCTGTGCGGAACGAGGATCCACATCCACACGATGCAATTGCATTCGGATTATCGATCGTGAATCCGCCACCCATCATGGATTGCTTATAATCAATCTTTGTTCCTTGTAGTATAGGAGCATCCTCTTTACTCACGACAATGTGAATGCCGTGTTGTTCAAATTGCGTATCGTTTTCTTCTATCTCATGAGCAAAACCCATTCCATATGATAAACCACTGCAGCCTCCACCCTTTACAGAAACGCGTAATAGGGCATTTTCTTCCTCATTTGCAACCATCATTTCCTTTATTTGCTGAGCAGCTGCTTCCGTTAAATGTACTACTTCTGTCATTTATTTTTCACTCCTTCAAACTTATTTATTAACAATCATCCTTACTAACAGTATATACAGAACAAAACATATGCTCAACTGAATTGAATTTCCTGTTTGCATCCATAACCTATCTGTAAAAAATTACTGTTTCCTATTATAAATTGATTCGACATAAAAAGTTCTTAATTAAAAAATCATTTTGAAAAGTAACATAAACTTCAGTACTTTTGTACCCTTATAAGGTATAATATAGGATATATGTAACGGTTATCGAAATATCAAAATATATCTATTCACCTATAGGGAGGCGATCGCAGTGAGTCAAATTGAACCTACTTTTGACAGAAAATACGAGTGCATCTTATGTAAACAGCCGTTTACAACTAAAAAGCTCCGTTCAAGATTCATAAAAGCAACGAGTTTTGATACTGATTATTGTCCAACTTATTCTTCAGAAGAAACAAATCCAATTCTTTATCATATAAATGTTTGCCCACACTGTGGATATTCTTCATCCAATGATTTTTCTCCTTATTTTCCTCCTGGAGCTCTTGAAGAGATAAAGTTAAAAGTATGCGAGCAGTGGGTACCACATAATTTTGGCGAAAAGAGAACAGTCACTGATGCCATAAAAACACTCAAGCTAGCCGGATACTGTGGAACCTTAAAGAAGGAAAAGAATATCGCCATTGCGGGAATTTATGCTAGACTTGCTTGGCTCTATCGTGGCATTGAGAACGAAGAACAGGAGCAGCGATTTATGAAGCTGGCAGCTAAAGCTTATTTAGATTCATACATGACTGATGATTTTAGAGGAACACAAGTATCAGAAAGTAAAATCCTATATTTAATTGGAGAATTCTCAAGAAGAACATACCAATTCGAGCAAGCAGTAAAGTTTTTCTCAAAAGTCATCGAGCAGCAAAGTCGTTCAACAGAATCAGGAATTGTCGATATGGCAAGAGAACGCTGGTATGAAATCCGGGAAGTCCAAAAAAACGCAAAACAAACTCAAGAAATATAAAAAAACTGTAAAGCCCCCTTCTGATTTCACATCATAAGGGGGCTTTTCTTCATTAGAACATTGGGTTTTCTTCTAAAAATTGATATATATTTTCAACCAGTTCATCTGGTGTATCAGCTGTAACCACTTCTCCATTAACAAGCGCAAAAAGAGTTTCCGCACATTTCCCACAATAACCAAGGCAACCATATTCAATTACATCTAAATCATAATCTTTATTCAAAATTTCCATCGTATTTTGTGAACCGCTAGCAAGATTACTAGAACAAAATTCAATGATTGGCTTTATCACTTCTTATCACCTCGATACCCTTCCCTTTGTAATGCTACCTTTTTTCTACGAAATCTGCAATATCTTTACAAAGGCTTTTTATTTTCACAAAATCGTCGTCAGACTGTTCCTATGTAGAAAGTATTCTTCTATCATCTTTTAGTATTAACTGTCAAGTTATTGGCTAGTAACTGTTGTGATTTTTCCATTATTTCGTTATACTTTCTATGGTTGAAGGTTATACACATATATATATTGAGAATATTGCTTACAGAACGGACAAAAGGGGTAATTAACGTGAAAAATCTTGTTATTCTTGGTGGTGGCTATGGTGGGATGCGACTCCTTGCTAAACTATTGCCAAATAATAGCCTTCCGGAAGATATCTCTATTACATTAATCGATCGTGTACCTTATCATTGCTTAAAAACCGAGTATTACGCATTAGCAGCTGGGACCATTTCGGACCAACATGTAAGGGTTTCCTTCCCTGAGGATCCTAGACTAACCATTAAATTTGGAGAAATTACCGGAATTGATCTAGATGCAAAAAAAATCCTGCTACAAAATGAAATCCCTGTTAAATATGATGAACTTGTGATTGGTCTAGGGTGTGAGGATAAGTTTCATAATGTACCTGGCGCTGAAAACTATACTTATAGCATCCAGACAATTGAAAAGGCAAGGGCAACCTACCAAGCATTAAATAATTTACCCTCCGATTCGATTGTTGGAATCGTAGGTGCAGGTTTAAGCGGTGTGGAAATTGCTTCTGAACTCCATGAAAGCCGTCCAGATTTAATGATTAAACTATTTGACCGTGGAAGCCATATTCTTTCTGCTTTCCCAGATAGATTAGGCTTATATGTTGAAAATTGGTTTGAAACTCACGGAGTTGAAATTATTAGTCATTCCAATATTACAGCAGTAGAAGAAAATGTTCTATTTAATCATGATGAGCCTATTCCTTGTGATGCGATCGTCTGGACAGCGGGGATTCAACCGAACAAAGTTGTTCGTGATTTACCAGTTGAAAAAGATTCACAGGATCGGGTTATTTTAACAAAGCATCATAATCTTCCTACAGACGAGCATGTATATGTAGTTGGGGACTGTGCAAGCTTACCTCATGCTCCTAGTGCCCAATTAGCCGAGGGCCAGGCTGAACAAATAGCAGAAATCTTATTGAAGCGATGGAAGGGAGAAACGCTTCCAGACACTATGCCTCAAATAAAGCTAAAAGGAGTTCTTGGTTCTTTAGGAAAAAAACAAGGATTCGGAGTTGTTGCCGACCGTGCGATTACTGGACGAGTGGCACGAATATTAAAGTCTGGTATTCTATGGATGTACAAATATCATCGGGGATAAAACAAGATACATAGAAAAATGGTCTCATAGATATCTATGGAGACCATTTTTATTATTTCGCCATATATCCGTACTTTTCCATTTCTGCATAAATCGTTTTTAGCTTGGGACTTCCTTCTCCGACTACTTCATTTTCAATAACGACAACAGGGTAAAACATATCTTCATCAATGACTCTTTGGGCAAAACTCTTCTTATCAAGTTCTTCTGGCGGATTATGAATATCGACATGTGTAATTTTAAAAGGTTGGTCTGGGTATTTTCTACTTATTGCTGCATCAAGCCATTCGTATGTTTCCTTTGATGATGGAAGATTCACACAGCTTGGGCAGAGGATTTCGGCTCCATAAACAACCACTTCGATTTCTTGACTCATTCTTTTCCCCCATTTAGCTTTTCTTTAATCATAATCATATACAGCATTATTTTACAACATAAAAGTATTAATAACCGATATGTTAACATTAAATGAAAATCAATCTCTTTAAATAGATTTTTGCTGCCATTATGATTATAATAAGGAGTAAGAAAGGAGTAGATTTCAATGGCAGAACAAACGACTTTGATTGAGCAAGTCCAAGAAGTACTAGATAAATTACGCCCGTTCCTTCTACGCGATGGAGGAGACTGTGAACTTGTAGATGTTGAGGATGGTATTGTTAAACTTCGCCTACTAGGTGCATGCGGCTCATGCCCAAGCTCCACAATTACATTAAAAGCAGGAATTGAGCGAGCATTATTAGAAGAAGTTCCTGGCGTAGTGGAAGTAGAGCAAGTTTTCTAATAAAAACTAAACAGAAACTTTAAAGCGATGTCGTCATGACATCGCTTTTTTTGTAAAAAACTAAATCGTCGTCGGATGCATTGAGCAAGCCTCAAAACTCCCTATCCCATTTCGTTCGGAGGAAAATACACTGCTTCCATTTTGATCAACCTTTAAGCAACGATACTCCATTTCTGGAAGAACCTCAGACAAGCCAGTTGCTACTGCATCGCCCATACCCTTTTCGGTTAAACAAAGAACAGTTGGTCCAGCACCACTTAATGCTACGCCAAATACACCTAACTTTGCAGCTTCCTCCTCAATTAACTCTAAATGAGGCACAAGCACATTGCGATATGGTTGATGATATAGGTCTGCCTTCATCATCTTTCCTACTAGCGTGTAGTTGTGATTTAATAATGCAGCAACAAGAACGTTCCCGATTGCCCCTGCTTGTACAGCCTTTTTATAAGAAAACTCTTCTGGTAGCACATCTCGAGAATCCTTTGTCAAAAGCTCTTGCTTTGGGATGACGACAACCGCGTCTAACTCCAAGTTTGAGAAGGTTTCCACATACACACCTTCCTCCAATTGACAACCAATTACTAAACCACCAAAAATACTAGCTCCTACATTATCTGGATGCCCCTCTATGCTCGTAGCAAGCTCTAGCTTTTCTTGTTTTGTTAATTGAAGCTGACAAAGCGAGTCGGCCAATTCAATTCCTGCCACAATGGCCGCGGCGCTTGAACCAAGGCCTCTTGCAAGAGGAATATCACTGCTCATTCGAATGGTACAGCCTGGCAGCTTTTGATCGTATCTCGCTGCTGTCTCCATTGCAATTTGAAAAATAAAATTTTTTTCATCCTTTGGAAAAGCAGTCAGCTGAGCTGATAAAGGAACAACCTCCCATTTATCTGCTTTTTCTATCTCTAATGTTAAATAAGCATTCAGGGCTAAACCTAACGAATCGAAGCCAGGACCTAAGTTGGCAGAGCTTCCAGGAACTTTAATAATGAGCATCTCACCTTCGCTCATACATGGACAACTCCCTTAATATGCTTCGCAACTGCTTCTTCATCATTCGGTAAAACAACTGGCTTAATAGGACTACAATCGATTGCAATGTTCGGATCCTTCAATCCGTTTCCAGTTAAGATGGCTACAACCCTCGTTTTATGAGGAATCTCTCCATTGCGTAGCTGCTTATAAATACCAGCCAATGACGCACATGAAGCAGGCTCTGCAAAAATCCCTTCTGTCGAAGCTAGTTTTCGATACATGCAGAGGATTTCCTCATCACTTACTTCATCGATTTTCCCCCCTGATTCTTCAATTGCGGCCGTTGCTAAATGCCAGCTCGCAGGGTTTCCAATTCGAATAGCAGTGGCCACCGTTTCTGGGTTTTCAAAAACCTTCCCGTGTACGATAGCAGCCGCTCCTTCAGCTTCAACTCCATGCATTTTCGGTAGACCGGAATTTTTAACATGATGATACTCTTTAAACCCTTTCCAATAGGCACTAATATTTCCTGCATTCCCAACAGGAAGTGCAAGAATATCGGGCGCACCGCCTAACTGATCACAAATTTCAAAAGCACCTGTTTTTTGACCTTCTAAACGATAAGGATTTACTGAGTTCACAAGTGTAATCGGCTCTGTTTCACTAATCTTCCGTACCATCGCTAGCGCTTCATCAAAGTTACCCTTTATAGAAATAATCTCTGCTCCATACATCACAGCTTGCGCTAGCTTCCCCATGGCAATTTTTCCTTCCGGAATAACAACGATACAACGAAGACCAGCTCTTGCTGCATAAGCAGCAGCTGCTGCTGATGTATTGCCTGTTGATGCACAGATGACTGTATCACTACCTTCTTCTTTTGCTTTCGCAACAGCCATAACCATGCCCCGATCTTTAAAGGAGCCTGTTGGATTCGTTCCCTCTGTTTTGACGTACAGATCGATTCCCCATTCATCAGAAAACTTATCAAGCCTAATTAATGGTGTATTTCCTTCATTTAGTGTGAGTAATGGAGTATTTTCATTAATTGGTAAAAAATCTTTGTAAGCTTTTAATAATCCTTCCCACCTCATAGGTTAACGCTCCCCTCAACCCGGTATGAACTTTTAATCGTCTTCACTGCCTGTAAATCTCTTAATTTAATTAAGATTTCTTCATAATCCTGTAAAGATGCTTGGTGTGTAACGAGGACGATTTCAGCAAGTTCTTTATCCTTTAATGGCATCTGAAGGATTTTTTCTAAGCTCACATTATGCTCGGAGAAGATAGCTGTCATATTGGCAAATACACCTAGTTCATCTTTGACATGTAGTCGCAGAAAATATTTTGCATACATTTCACTTGGAGCTTTTAGCTGCTTTGGATATTGCGGTGTTACAGCGCTTTTTCCATTCACACCAAGACGCATATTTTTCATTACCGCAACGAGGTCAGATACAACGGCTGTCGCTGTTGGTAAGCTTCCTGCCCCCGGGCCATAAAACATTGTTTCTCCGACCGCTTCCCCATAAACATAGACAGCATTGAATTCATCCTGAACGGATGCAAGAGGGTGTGACTCTACTAATAATGTTGGCTGAACACTTACTTCAACTTTTTCTACAGCGCGATGAGCAATCCCAATAAGCTTCATTGTATAGCCAAGCTGTTTTCCATACTGTAAATCCTCTTCAGTAATATCTGAAATCCCTTTCACCTTTACATCAGCTAAATCAATTTTCATAGAAAATCCAAGTGTCGATAGAATAGTCATTTTTCTTGCTGCATCTAAGCCCTCAACATCTGCAGTTGGGTCAGCCTCTGCATATCCTAACTCTTGAGCTTCCTTGAGAACATCCTCATACGCACTACCATACTTGCTCATTTTTGTTAAAATAAAGTTCGTTGTCCCATTAACAATTCCCATCATTTTCGTAATTCGATCTGAAGCTAATCCATCTACTAAACTACGTAAAATTGGAATGCCTCCACCAACACTAGCTTCATAGAAAAGATCACAGCCCTGTTCGGAAGCAATCGTCAATAATTCTGAACCATGCAAAGCCATTAAATCTTTATTCGCCGTGACGATGTTTTTTCGATTCATCAAGGCTTGCTTAATATATTTTTTCGTTTCATCTATACCACCCATAACCTCGATAATGACATCGATTTCAGGGTCATTAATAATTTCCTCTGCATTCGTTGTTAACAATTCCTGCTCAACATGAACAGCTCGTTCTTTATTTAAGTTTTTAACAAGAATTTTTTTTACCTTTACTGGGCAGCCAACTTGGTGCATAAGCTTATCCTGATGATTATTAATTATCTGGACAACACCAGAACCTACCGTTCCTAAGCCAAGTAAACCGATTGAAATTGCCTTCACTTCCATACCCCTCTCGAGTTGTTCTCTCTACGAGTACATTTGTATTTGTATAGTAGACATTATAGTGCTGATTTCTGCATATTACAATAGTTTTTTCATTTTATCGAAGTTTATTTTTTTAGCCATTCAGGGGTTGGAATCTTCCATTTTTGAATAGGGACTTGTGAGAATTCGAAAAAGCTTCCTAAAAACCGTTCATACTCATCCGATTGCTGTAAAAATTTCTGGAGCTGCTCTTCAAGCTGTCTTTTCTCTTGCTCACTGTTTGTAAGATAATATCTTTCAATTGTAGAAATATAGTGGAGAGGGAACAAAACCCTCGCAAAATAAAGCCTCCAGGAAAAAGAAGACAATGGAGTGATGCTTTGATAGTCTGATATAAACTTTCGTAATTCCGGCTCATAAGTTCGAATATTACGGAAATATTTTTCTCTCGTCCATTCAGCTAAATCTCTTGCACAATGGTCAAATACCCAATCAAAAGGATTTTTGATTAAGTATGCTTTCCCCCATGTTTCTGCAGTAAAACTTGTGTGGCAAACAGTCCCGCTATCAGTGATAGCTGGTTCATCATCAAGCTCCGTATCAACAATGTATTGTATGGCATTTTCGGCAATCCCTCGATAATAGGGGAACGACTCGAGAAACATCCTTTCGAGTTCGCTATCTGGTTGCTGAAAGAGCTTTTCATTCCAAACTCTCTCCATCTGATCAATTCTTGATTCCCAAAGCTGCTTCCATTGACCGATTCTACTTGTTTTCTGAACGGGAAAAGCTACTGTTCTTCCGCGATTATGAAATTTTGCCAGCTTTCTACCTAAGCTTGTTATCTTTCTATTTTGGATGTTCTTATTTTCTAACACACTATACTTTCCATCTTTCCATTCACAGATCGATTTTCCTTCCTTCGTTTTTAAAAAGATACTGCAATATCTCTCACCATTTTTCACAAGGTGATTAGCAATTTCTTCTAGTTCTTGAACTGTTTCCTCCTCCATTCCTTCTGTTGGGACAATGAGAAATAATTGTTCTTGCTTTTTGCAAGCCTGATAGTTGCCAACTTGAAATTCCTTATCTATTTGTAAACCATATTGATTTTCAAGGAGATGCTTAAACATCCTTCCACCCCTTTTCTGTTAGATCTATTACAAAATATATGTAGGAATAAGGGAAAACTTGTGTTGGTTTGTTGCTTAGAACTAAAAGAGTAAGATATGATAAAATAGAATATACTTCCAATTTATTTATACGCACTTTAAAAAGTAATGGATATAATAATGGAAAATAATAAGAAATAGGTGGGGCATATGGCTGAAGTGAAACAAAGTATACTCGAGCAAACAGCAAGAAAATGGTTAAAGGATCGTGGTGTCACGATTAATGATATTGCTGAATTAGTATTCTTTCTCCAGGAAAAATATCACCCTGATTTACAAATGGAAACCTGTATTGAGAATGTTGAGCGTGTTCTCTCAAAAAGAGAGGTTCAAAACGCTGTTATAACAGGAATTCAGCTTGATTTATTAGCGGAAGAAAAAAAGCTCCAAGAACCGTTACAAACTATCATTGAAACTGACGAAGGATTATATGGGGTCGATGAAGTACTTGCTTTATCAATTGTAAATGTATATGGATCAATTGGTCTTACAAACTTTGGTTATATTGATAAATTAAAGCCTGGGATTTTGAAACAGTTAAACGACAAGTCTTCGAATAAATGCCATACTTTCTTAGATGATATTGTTGGGGCAGTTGCTGCGGCTGCTTCGAGTCGACTTGCTCATAGTGTCGAGGGAGCCATATAATATTGCCAGCTTGTTGATTGGAGTGGAAGGCATGAGACTCCTGCGGGAGTGCGAGTCAAAGGGAGACCCCACAGGAGCGTGAGCGACGAGGAGGCTCCCGGACCGTCCGCGGAAAGCGAATGCCTCCTCGAAAATGCATTCGCATTTTCTTCGTGCGATGCCCATTCAGGAAGTTAATTCAAAGTGCAGCGGAAATCAACAGTTTTGTTTACCATTGCCGTTTATTAATATAAAAGGGCTGTTTGAATGATATTTCATTCAAACAGCCCCTTTTTTATCCTCTTTATAGTTAGCAATACAGAATTAAAAAATCCACTCTTCAAGTGTATCAATGACATATGTTGGCTTTTTCTGATAACCTTTCAGGAGCTCCTTTGTTGTAACTCCTGTATGAACAAGTAATGTATCCATCCCAGCATTCATTCCTGCCAAAATATCTGTATCATAATTATCTCCGACCATAATCGTTTCTGATTTATCAGTACCGAGCACTTGCAAAGCTTGTTCTACAATAATAGATTCTGGCTTTCCAATAAAAATCGGCTCTGTTTGTGTTGAAACGGTGATGACTGATGTTAAAGAACCGTTTCCAGGAAGAAGACCGCGCTCAGTAGGTATAGCAATATCGCCATTCGTCGAAATAAAAGTCGCTCCATTTCTAACAGCTAAACAAGCAATAGCTAGCTTCTCATAATTGATTTCACGATCAATTCCGACCACAACATATTCAGGGTGGTCTTCTGTAAGTAGTAGCCCCTTTTCTGTTAAAGCGGTTTTTATGCCCTCTTCACCAATAACATAAACAGAAGCGTCTTTTTTCTTCTCAAATATATAATTAGCAGTAGCCATACTTGTTGTAAACACTTGCTGATCCTCTGCAGGGATTGAAAACTTGCGCAACTTTTCAGCTACTTGGGCAGGTGTACGAGAAGAATTATTCGTCACAAAAAGATAAGGCAAATTCAGTTCGCGTAGCCTTTTAACAAACCCAGCTGCTTCTTTAATTAATTCTGTACCACGGTACATTGTGCCATCTAAATCGATTAAATATCCTTTATATTTCTTCAAAATAAATCACTCCATATTAATTCGGACAAATCATGTAATGACAGCAGTTAGCGCCCGAAGCCATACAAGACTTCACTGTTATATTGTCTGTTTCGAGCAGCTCTTTTAAAAATTCCTTCTCTGACACACAAATATGATAGAATTCCTTTGCTGTTTCATCATACGGACAATTATACTCTTTCAAGTGGACGACGCCATTTTCAATCGTTATTTCGGACATAAACCCTTCCGCATCTTGGATCGATTTCAATATTTCTAATCTTTCTCGAAAAGATTTTTCGGCTACGTCAAATTTATATTTTTCAATTAGACGTCTTTTACGACTCGTAAATAATTCAGTAATTAACGATTCTTGACCTGCAGCTTTTAGTTCTTGCAATAACTCGATGGTTAGCTGTTTGTATCTTTTCGGAAACAGCTCCTCACCTGTATGAGAAAGTTGGTAGAGCTTAGAAGGACGACCTTTCGTTTGTCTATTCATAACTGACGTAATGAGGTTATCCAATTCTAATGAATGGATATGTCTTCTTACGGCCATATCTGTTATTTCTAATGCTGATGAGATCTCTGTAATCGAAAGACCGTCAGACGTTTTTAATAAACTTAAAATTTGAGCCTTTGTCGACTTTGGATGTACAAGCACTGAACTCACCATCCCTTCTTAAGCTTAGTTTCGAAATGCCGATACAGGACCAAGTTCATTTAATAAATAGGTCCGAATCTTCCCTGGAAATTGTTTTAATAACGGTAAATGTGCCGAGAAGGTTGCATGAACTTCAGAATGGTCAATTTCTGTGTACATTTGTACGAGCATTTTCCGGTACTTGATAATTTCCTTATAGCTTTTACTAAGCTCTTCGTTTATAACCTTTTCATCCTCTAGTATATCAATAATATCGTCATAGCTTCCTGGGTCACGCATTATAAAGCCATCAATCATCGCATTCCCAACATCAAGAATAGCCTCAATCATTATATGGCAGGATCGCTCAAGCGCAGCCTTACCTACCATCGTATCCCATTCCTTTATTTCCTCGAAAAGGGAGAATTTTTTCTCCAAAAACTTTAGAATGGTCTCTATCTTTTCCCTGTCAACGAAATACATATTTCTCACCTTTCTTACGATGATCTCAAGCCTATATGTAGTGCCTTTGGACGCGCATAATAATACCCTTGTGCCAAATCAACCCTGTTGCGCGAAAGAACTGACGCTTCATCCTTGTTCTCAATTCCTTCTGCAACAACTAACGAGCCTGCTTCTTTAGCCACAAGCAGCAATCCTTTTAACATGGATTCCTTTACAGCATTTTTATCAATATCTTGAATGACCGAACGATCAATTTTAATAATATCAGGCATAATCTCACTAATGGAACTCAAGCTTGCATAGCCTGCTCCCGTATCATCAACAGCAATCCGAAAGCCCATGGATCTTAATACCTTTATATTGTATAGGAAGTTTTCTATTCCTTCAATGGAATCACGTTCTGTTACCTCAAGAGTAATTTGGCGTGGAGGTATATTTTTATAGGTAGAAAACATTTTTTTCATATCTCTAATAAACCGTTCTTGTCCTAACGTAATTGGGGTAAAGTTAATGAAAATATCCTGTGTGCAGCCAGTTGTATTAATTTGCTCAAGGATTTTTTCTAATACGATAAACTCAAGCTCGTACAATTTTCCCGTTTGTCTAGCTACTGAAAACAGTTGAAGCGGGCTTTCTAATTCGGTACCCTTTGGTCCGCGTGTAAGCATTTCCCATGCTCTTACTTCCCCTGTTGCAACATTAATAATTGGCTGTGCCAATAAGTGTATATCCCTTTGAGCAACAATTTTGCTAACAGCATAAAGCATTTCATTAAACCTAGATTGAACTCGTTTTTCAGCCATTGCAATTGCTTGCTGATGTGCTTTTAGGATTGCTTCTTGAATCGAATATTGTCTTTTTTCAACAAACATATAGCCTGTATCGAAAACAGGTCGTATATGGGGCATATCTATATAAAGATTTTTCTCAGCCTCCAAGACAATTTTCTTCATTTCTTTTTCTATTTCTGTCACAGAGTGGCGTTTAAGATCTACTTTCTTTAAAAGTGTTAGTCCATCGCTAAAATAGTCGTGGAGAGCAATAATCTCATCTTCTCCAACCTCTTGCTTAATAACCGATTGAAAACTCTTCTTTAATGCAGAAATATATTTTGTATACCCTTGAATTCCTAGCTGATCCAATAGCTCAGATAAGTTTTTTATATTAAATACAACAACAGCCACTTCGTAACCATTTGCAAAGGCTTTCTTAACACCTTTTGCTACTGGGTCGCGAATGATGAATTGAGGCGGATAGAATCGGAGCTTATCTAATGGTAAGAACAACTTTAACCATTTACGAAAGCCTTTATGTGTAGTTTGATCTTGATGAACCATTAAATACCTTCCTCTCAGGTGCACGTATAAAGTGAAACTCAATCAGTGGGACTTCATTTCCCACTGTTTGTTAGTTGAACCAATCGGTACATATATATTGGTTTATTTTATCACAAAAAAGGATTATTTTTCCCTCGGCTGAAAATTTTTATCTTTATTATTTTCAAAATAAAATGAAGAAAACATGAGATTTGTCATTGACTTTGGTAAACTAGAGATGAAAATTCCGAAAAAGGGGTAAACTATTTTATGACTGAACGTTTTTATTTATATGACGATATTGTCGAAACAAAAACTCGCTTTGTAAGCTTTGTTGGAAAGAATCAGCGCTTTGATTTAGCTATCATTCAATCGGACCGCTATTACGGTAAGCAATTAGTACTTGATATACAAGGAAATCGTTTTGCTATCATCGGTTCTGATGATTTAGAGGAAGAAGGCTATTTAGAATACGCATTTCAATTAAATGAGGAAGACGCTGAGGAATTACGTGATTTTCTTTACGAGTTAATTTAAGTATTATTTTCTTTTAAAAAACGCAAAAAACTGTAGGGTTCATAGGCAGTTATTAACTTATATTAGCCTTACCCTACAGCATCTCAAGCCGCTTATTTATTTATTTTTTTTGCTACAAAATAAGGACAACCGAAATTACAAAACTCATATAAGTATTCCGTCAACGTACTAATTTTCGTATCAAATGTCGCTTTTTGATTTTGATCATCAAAAAAACCACGCAATCTTAGTTGACCATATCCCCAATCACCCACGACATAATCGTATCTCGTTAATATGTCGCTATACCTGCCACGGAATGCTTCCTCATTAAAGCCATTTCGTTTATCTTCAATGATTTCATAGCAAACATTATTAATACAAATCATTGTTCTCAC
>JAEWIG010000379.1 GCA_023387295.1 Bacillota bacterium
CTCATAGACAGTGTGTTTAGAAATCTTAAACATTTTTGCTACTTCATCAGGCGTATACGTTTTTTCGTAAATGGTGTTCACCTTCTTTCTTGACCCTTTACTAAAATACACAAAAATGACATAGATAACTGTGACTTTTGTTATGTTTCGTTGAGTTTTGTTTATTCTTGTTGGTTTTCGTCACAATTTGTTCACAATGTTATAGGTCTAATTCCCATTAATATTCCCTGATGTGAATAATAAATGTCATCCTAGATCACACTTTGCCAATTGTCCGTTTTTTAGAGGAATGTGCTTTTTTCTCGCCTATTAGAAAATATCTAATGTAGAATAATTATATATCGAAAAAAGCAGGTGCAAACAATAATGACAAACACACATCTTTTCTTTCAGACTGAAATTGGCCGGCAAAAGCCGAATAGCATTCGTAATAAAGAGCAGATCTGTCCTTTTTGCGAACGGGAGAAGCTCATTGATAAACTAGCAGTGGATGGTCCGATTATCTTTTTAAAAAATAAATACCCTGTTTTAGAGAATACGTATCAAACGGTTTTAATTGAAACAGATGATTGTCATGGAGAGTTATCGATTTATTCAGAGGAACATTTACTTAAATTAATTAGATTTGGTCTAACTCATTGGTTACAGTTGGTTGAAAGTGGAGAGTATGAATCCGTCATCTTTTTTAAAAATCATGGGCCATTATCAGGTGGCTCGATTGCGCACCCACATATGCAAATCATTGGCCTCAAGGATATGAATTATCAAGATAAGGTGCGAATGGAAGATTTTGAAGGCTTAGTTATTCATGAGAGTGATGGTAGTGTTTTCTCCATCTCGACAAAGCCTCGTGCTGGATTTTATGAGTTCAATGTGAAGCTTGGGAAAATTGAAGATATATATGCATTTTCAAAATACATTCAAACTGCAGCTCATTATACATTAAACTATTTTCCATTTTCATGTAGTAGCTATAATTTATTTTTCTATCAGCTAGGTGATAGTATTTATGCAAAAATCATTCCAAGATTTATTACAACACCTTTGTTCATCGGGTATTTAATTCCGCAAGTTCCTAATAATATAGAGTGGATAAAAAATGACGTACGGGAGAAATATTTTGGGTAAAAGGTACGGGAATTATCGCCAGCAACACTTCTATTGTTGTACTTTGTTTTGATAAAAAATATAATAAAGTGTTGCTCCATTTAGAGCTAATATTTTTGAAGGCGAATACATTAGGAGAATGCAATGACATCAAATAAAAATACTTCACTTCCTAAAATAGATGTAGGTTTAGTGCTCATTTTACTTTTATTATTTATAGTAAGCTGCATATCGATATATAGTGCTCAAACGACTGGACAATATAATGAGAATTTTCTTTTAAAACAAATCTTTTTCTATGGTGTTGGGACAGTAGTCATTGCCGCAGTCATTACGGTTGATTCCGACCAATTAAAGAAAATATCTTGGTATGTTTATGGTTTAGGTTTATTTTTGCTCGGCTTCTTAATTATTGCTCCTGAAAGCATCGCTCCGGTTATTAATGGAGCGAAAGCATGGTACCGATTACCTGGAATGTCTTTACAGCCAGCTGAACTAGTAAAGGTTTTTATCATATTAGTTCTCGCCAAGGTAATCGATGATCATCACCAAAAGAATCTGAACAAAACATTAAAGACGGATACTTGGTTGCTCATGAAAATTGGTATTGTTACCATGGTGCCTCTACTTCTCGTTATGCAGCAGCCTGATCTTGGGACAAGCTTAGTTTTTATCGCAATCATGATAGGAATGATTTTTGTTTCAGGTATTACATGGAAACTCCTTGTTCCTATTTTTGGCGCGGGGATTTCTTTAATCGCAACGATCTTCTATTTTGTGCTTTGGCATCCTGAAATATTAGAAAAATATTTAGGGATTAAGGAATATCAGTTTGGTCGAATCTATTCATGGCTCGATCCTTATAATTATGAAAGCTCAACAGGATTTCACTTAACGCGCTCACTTCTCGCTATCGGTTCAGGGGAGACAAGTGGAAAAGGTTTTGGGCAAAGGGAAGTTTACTTGCCAGAAAGTCAAACAGACTTCATCTTTAGTATCATCGGTGAGGAATTTGGATTTATCGGGGCTAGTGTTGTAGTCAGCTTGTTCTTCTTGCTTATTTATCAAATTACAAGAATAGGCTTGGAAACGAAAAATAATTTCTACACCTATATATGTGTAGGCGTTATTAGTATGATTACCTTCCACGTATTTCAAAATATTGGGATGACAATTGGGTTACTGCCGATTACTGGGATTCCATTACCGTTTATTAGCTATGGAGGAAGCTCATTATTAGCGAATATGCTTGCCATGGGCTTAATATTTTCGATTCGTTATCATAATCGAAAATATATGTTCTCGAGCACTGATTAAACAAATGCTAAAAACGTTTAGTCCATTGGGGGAGGAGGCTTGTCGGAAAGGCAAGCCTCTTATTCAATTACGCCTGTTTGAACAATGTCAACCTCTGCTTCGATATTAAAGGATAGATTTTGATAATCTTCTTCCCAATTGTTAAAGTTATAGCCTCGAATTTGCCTAATGTGTAATTGCCCGAACCCGAGTGGATCAATTCCTTCACTTTGGAACTGTTTGATTAATTTCAATGATTCCTTTTCAATATTTTTTTCAAACTTCTTAGCCACTTTTTTTACGATTTTAGTTGTTAATTTTCCACCAGTATATTCTCTGACTTCTCCTTTTATATGAATTTGAATATCAATGAGAGACCGGTCTTTTTTATTTATATTAAATGATCGCTTTGACTTGATACTTCTAACTGCACTTTTTACGCCTTTTTTTAAATGTATTTTCATGGTGCCTTTACTATGATTGTCAGCTAAAAGCTTAAAATAAAACATATCATCATTATGAAGCACATGAACTTCCTTATCTCCTTTAAATAAACTAATTCCACTTACTTTTACTTCATCTTCACTAATTTTTTTTATCTCTGGGAGATAAGGATCTTTTCCCTCCATATAATAATCGCGTAAAAAAATATGTAAATTTGTAGTAGGTATATCTCTATATTTAATATTGTGAGCAAGTAAATCTTGTAAGTACTTAGAAGTACCTTTTGGTCCGTAATTTCCTTCTAATATTTCTAATGCATTTTCTGAGGAGGTTACTAAGTAATTGCGTGCCCCAATACTGGCGTCTCTTTGGTAAGCATCGACGAAATCGATAATTCCATTATCTGCGAGTTTATCTCCAAAAATTGTAATAACTAACCCACCAGTAGATAATTCTCCTGATGTTTTTTTTTGTACATTTAATAAAATATCTCTTCTTAACTGACCTTTTGTTTTTAGTACTTTGTTTTCTACCGTTTTGTCTGGAAGATAATTCTGTATGAGAATCGCTCCAATAACCTCTCCTTCTTCTAGTTCATCAAAAGCTGATCCTGCTTGAATATCAATATCATCTATGATTTTATTGTTAACACATCCAACTAATACGAATGCTAACAGGATTAAGACATTTACCTTTTTCATCTTTTCTTCACCCTTTTTGCAATCATGACAGAAATGAATAGAAGCGGGATATAAATAAAAATGCATACAAATCCAGTTTTTGCTGTATACTCTTGTAATTTTGCTACTTTATCATGTGTTTGAAAAAAATTGATAACGATTAGAGTGACAATAGTAATAAAATAGATTCCTTTTTTTTGTTGGATATGAAAAATTCTTTTTAACATCCTAGAAGCTATCCAAATGGATGTACAAATATTAGGAAGGATAACAAGCATCCATGTCGCAATGCCAATATATTCGAATCGGTCCATGAAGGGCATTTTCACAATTTTCCACATCGTTAAAGTTGCCCATATTGACTTATGTAGCTGTTCATCTGAGAAATAAGCTATCGTTAATACCATTAATCCAGTATAAATAAATGTCGTACTTAGCAATGCGAAGTGTGCCCACTTTTTAGACTTCTGTGGGTCTTTTATAAAAGGATAGAAAAATAACACAGTTTCAAAGCCGATAATGGTTAGTGACATATGATAAGAGCCTAAAAGAATATCCTTCAGGGAATGTTCCCATATCGGAAGCAAATGGTTAAAGTTGGAGAATTTTAAGTTATACCCAAAAATGAGAAACAAATAAGAAGGAAGAATAAAACCAAAAAAGGAAATCCCAACGACTGTGCGAAATCCCCCATTAATAACATAAATAGAGAGAAGTAAAATGGCGAAAGAAAACCAAAAGGTACTTAAGTCTGGAAACATCCAGACTTGAATGATTTCGATATAAGAGCGCAAAACCGTTAACATATTGATAAAAAAATAAACGATAAAGAGCGAGCTGATGAGCTTCCCAATTAAATTTCCCGCTACATAAATATGTGCGGTAACGATATCTCCGTTCACGGTCTCTGCAATTTTGTAGATCATCCAGAGGTAAACATGAAGAGACAGTCCAGCGATTAAAACAGAAATCCATGCATCCTGACTGGAGTGAATAGAGAGAGTTCTTTGAAATCCGAGTATTCCAATGCCGATCTGCATAGACAAGATTAAATAAAAGACAAGAAAAGGAGATATTTTATATCTTTCAAGTATGATATCCTGCATATTTTCCTTCTCTCCCTACATTTCTTATTCATCAATATCCTTTTTCTTTTCCGCTTTTTTTCGGCTATAGCGAACACGATTATTCGTTTCTAAAAAAATGGTCGCAAATATTGCTGGTTAAAAGGTAGCCTGATAAAGGAATCCTTTAAATCATAAAATCTTGGTGGATAAATAGGTTCTAAAAATGGACGTCCGAGAGAAGTAAGACGCAACAAATGTGTTAACAAAATACAAAAGCAAAAGGATACACCGAGTAAGCCCCATAACTGTGCGAATAGTAAGAAAGGAAAGCGCAGCAAGCGGATGGTGTTGCCCATTTTATATACAGGTGTTGTAAACGAAGCGAGAGCAGCCAATGCGACGATAATGATAAGAATATTACTAGTTAGTCCAGCTTCAACAGATGCTGTCCCAATAACAATTCCTCCAAAGATACCGATGGTCTGACCGATCTTTGTCGGGAGTCTTGCCCCAGCCTCTCTCAATAATTCAATTGTTAGCTCAAGAAAAACAGCTTCTAAAATGGGTGGGAGAGGAACAATCTGTCTTGACGTAATTATCGTTCCAATCAAATCTGTAGGAACGAGTTCATAATGATATGTAAGAATCGCGACGTAAAGCGGTGTAGCTAGAATGGAGAAGACAACAGCCGCCACTCTTATTAATCTAAAAAATGTTGCTAAAAGCCAATTTAAAAAGTAGTCTTCGAAAGAGCTGAAGAATTCTACTAACGTAGTAGGGCCAATTAAAACATGAGGTGATCCATCTACCACAATAGCAATTTTACCTTCTGCAAGAATTCCTGCTACACGGTCAGGGCGTTCTGTATCTAATAATTGTGGGAAGGGTGAGTTTGAATTATCTGATATTATTTGTACGATATAAGAGCTATCCGTTAAGGCATCAAACTCAATTTCTTCGATACGCTGTCTCACAGTATTAATATTTTCTTCATTTGTAATTCCGTCCATATAAAGGATGGACACTCTTGTGTTTGATAAACTGCCTACTGTAAACTCCTCAACTACAAGCTCCTTTACAGGTAATCTTTTACGAATAAGATTTATGTTTTGCCCTAATGATTCGACAAATGCTTCTTTAGGACCGATAACAGAGGATTCAATTTCAGGCGCTGTTATGCTGCGAACAATTTCTTTCCTTGCATTGATAACGGCGAATTTTTCTTCGTTATCAAGGGTTAACATGACATAGCCATTTAATAGCTTTTGTTCAATTTTGGTCATATCACTTGATAGTTGAATGTCAGTTAAGGGGATAAATCCCTTAACTTCCTCAATGCAATGTATTTCTGCCCCTAATAGTGGGGGAAGAATGCTTTGCTGAATAATTTGTTCATCAACTAAGGTCGCCATAAAGGTTAAGCAAAATGGGATATTTGTTTTATCATTGCGATAAGACGATTTCGAATAGTCCTTTGATTTTTTTAATATGTTTTCCCAATCATTTTCGTTATTCGGCGTATTTTCTTTTTTTCTATTAAGCCATTTTTTCATAAAATCACCGTCAATTATGGAATATACTTATCTTTGCCAATAATGGGAGTAATATGAATGTTAATGAAGAAGTTTATAACAAAAAAGAATCCGCGTAGTGGATTCTTTTTTGTAAAGTGGGAGAAGCTCCAAATAAGGGATGGAGCATCAAATTATAGAAATTTATTTATCTCCTTCGGGTTTGAACTATTTTTTCTTATATTGACTATTTTGACTATTCACCTTACCTTCGCCACCTACTCCAACTGATGGCCCTGCATTGCCCTTTACACTTGCCGCGCTTACTCCAGCCTTAGAAGGCTCTTTCTTCATTCGTGCCATTTTTTCACCTCCACTTATAGGGTGTCCAATTAATAAAAAAATTTTCTTTTACCTTAATTAGGGAGACGTTTCTAGTGTGTGATTTTTTAAAATATTTACATTTTTGAGGTGAAAAAGATTGCTTAAATTTTGCAAATATTTTATTATTATAAATAATAAGACTCATTCGTATGGGGATTTTTTTTGTCATAAAAATGAATGAGTATTCATTCAAGAATGTAAAAGGGGGAAATGAAGTTGATCCATCAAATTAAAAAAGCGGCAGTTCTTGGTTCAGGGGTAATGGGTTCAGGCATTGCAGCACACTTAGCGAATATTGGCATTCCGACCTTATTACTTGATATCGTCCCGCGAGAATTAACTGATGCGGAAAAGGCAAAAGGGCTAACAAATAATGATAAGGTCGTGCGCAATCGAATTAGTGAAGCAGGCAGGCAAAAGCTTTTGAAGCAAAAGCCAGCACCGCTTACTTCTAAAAAAAATCTAGCTTTAATTGAAGCTGGTAACTTTGAAGATGATATGGCCAGATTGAAAGATGTAGATTGGATTATTGAGGTTGTTGTTGAAAACCTCGATGTTAAAAAACAGGTTTTCGAAAAAGTAGATCAATTCCGCAAGCAAGGCAGCATTGTAAGCTCTAATACGTCAGGTATTTCTGTTGAGGCAATGGCAGAAGGACGTTCTAGCGACTTCCAAAAGCATTTCCTGGGTACGCACTTCTTTAACCCACCTCGTTATTTAAAACTATTAGAAGTGATTCCAACAAAAAATACGGATACAGAAGTTCTTACTTTTATGAAAGAGTTTGGAGAAAACACGCTTGGTAAAGGTGTTGTTGAAGCGAAGGACACACCTAACTTTATTGCAAATCGGATTGGAACATTCGGATTGCTTGTTACAGTACAAGAAATGCTGAAAGGGGATTACAGCGTTGGTGAAGTAGACTCTGTAACGGGTCCGTTAATTGGTAGACCGAAAAGTGCCACTTTTAGAACACTTGACGTTGTCGGTCTGGATACATTTGTTCATGTTGCCAATAATGTTTATGACCAAGTAGAAGGAAAAGAAAAGGCAACGTTTGAAGTGCCTGCCTTTATGAAGGAAATGCTTACTAAAGGATGGTTAGGAAGCAAATCGGGGCAAGGATTCTTTTTAAAACAAGGGAAAGAAATTCTCGAATTAGATCCACAAACACTAGAATATGGTCCTCGTAAAAAATTGAAAACTGCTGCAACTGAGCTAAGTAAGCAAGAAAAAGGGACAGCGAACAAGATGAAAGCACTTGTGTATGCTGATGATCGAGCTGGCAAGCTGCTTTGGAATATTTTAAGTCCAGCACTTATTTATTCAGCGGAATTATTCGGTACGATTGCAGATGATATCGTTGCCATTGATAAAGCAATGAAATGGGGGTTTGGCTGGGAGCTCGGACCGTTTGAAACATGGGATGCTATCGGTGTAGAAAAGTCCGTGAAAAAAATGGAGGAGTTCGGCGAGTCTGTCCCTGCTTGGGTAAAAGAAATGCTAGAGAAAGGGAATACCTCTTTCTATAAGGAAGAAGAAGGAAATCTATATTTCTATCATAACGGAAACTATCAATTACTTGAAGAGAATCCAAAAGTAATGAACCTAAAACGCCTTAAAAAACAAAAAGGTGTAATTAAAAAGAATAGTGGTGCAAGCT
>JAEWIG010000390.1 GCA_023387295.1 Bacillota bacterium
TAACCCGAAGGTCGCAGGTTCAAATCCTGTCCCCGCAATCTGGTCCGGTAGTTCAGTTGGTTAGAATGCCTGCCTGTCACGCAGGAGGTCGCGGGTTCGAGTCCCGTCCGGACCGCCATTTTTAAAAAGTTTGGCTCAGTAGCTCAGTCGGTAGAGGATTTTAAAATATTGTAGCTTCAGAGTAAATCATCATCGAATGGCAAGCTTTTAAAATCTGCGACAAATCACGCAGGGATTTGCAGCACAGTTTTTACCGCTTGCGAAATTTAGTAAGCAATATTCAATATGGCTCAGTAGCTCAGTCGGTAGAGCAAAGGACTGAAAATCCTTGTGTCGGCGGTTCGATTCCGTCCTGAGCCACCTTTTATTTTACCGTTTAACATGCGGGTGTAGTTTAGTGGTAAAACCACAGCCTTCCAAGCTGTTGATGAGGGTTCGATTCCCTTCACCCGCTCCAAATAAGGGCCTATAGCTCAGCTGGTTAGAGCGCACGCCTGATAAGCGTGAGGTCGATGGTTCGAGTCCATTTAGGCCCACCATGATTTTCTATTCCGCAGTAGCTCAGTGGTAGAGCTATCGGCTGTTAACCGATCGGTCGTAGGTTCGAGTCCTACCTGCGGAGCCATATGGGGAAGTACTCAAGAGGCTGAAGAGGCGCCCCTGCTAAGGGTGTAGGTCGCGTAAGCGGCGCGAGGGTTCAAATCCCTCCTTCTCCGCCATATTTAAGGCCCCTTGGTCAAGCGGTTAAGACACCGCCCTTTCACGGCGGTAACACGGGTTCGAATCCCGTAGGGGTCATAAAACTTTGACGAAAAAGTGTGTAAAGAAATCAAAATTTCTTTACACACTTTTTTTTATGTTTAAAAAATATGGAGTTTAAGAAGAAAATATGCTATATGTTTAAACAGTATGAAGAGAAGTAGGGATTATTTAAGTTAATTAAATTTTGGAGGACATCACAATGAAAATCCTTGTGGTTGATGATGAAAAAGAAATTGCTGATTTATTGGAATTTTATCTTCAAAATGAGGGCTATGAGGTAGTTAAAGTTAATACTGGTGAAGAGGCTCTTCATATGATTGAGCATGTTAATATTGATTTGGCTATTTTGGATGTTATGCTTCCAGACATTGATGGGTTTACTATTTTAAAGAAGCTAAGAGAAAAGTATTTTTTTCCTGTTATTATGCTTACTGCGAAGGTAGAGGACATTGATAAAATCATGGGGTTGACGATTGGTGCCGATGATTATATCACGAAGCCTTTTAATCCTCTAGAACTGATTGCACGGGTAAAAACTCAAATTAGAAGGACTAAATTATATAATAAGGAGATTGAATCAAATTTTGTTGATGTTAATGGTTTGAATATCAACATTGATTCTCGTAAAGTAACTCTTTATGAAAAGGAAATAGAACTTACACCTTTGGAATACGATATTCTATTATATCTTGCAAATAAAAGAGGTAAGGTTATTTCCTCAGAGGAGCTTTTTACAAATGTTTGGGGTGAAAAATATATCGATAATAATAATACGGTAATGGCTCATATTGCAAGATTGCGAGAAAAGATGGGAGAGAATAGTAGAAAGCCAAAATTTATCAAAACAGTTTGGGGAGTTGGCTATATCATTGAATAAGTATTTTAAGAAAAAATTCGCATTAGAATTTATTACTTGGTCTACCCTCTATACGATTATTAATGTCTTATTATTCTTTTTAATCAAGTTAACCTTAAGCAGCAAAATATATTATGGCAATGAATTGCTGTATCCTTTTTATAAATGGGCGAATGATAATAAAGCATTATTAATTATTGTCGTTTTAACTGTTGGTTATGCGCTTATTGCATTCATTTTGATTAATAAATCCCTCAAGTATATGGATGAGATTGTTACAGCGATTGACGAGATTTATAAAAAAGATGATGAGTTAATCTCGCTTTCAGGAGATTTAAAAGACGTAACGGAAAAGATGAATCGGATCAAGTTTAGCCTAAGAGAGAACGAGAAGATAGCGAAGGATGCTGAAAAAAGAAAAAATGATCTAATTATCTATTTAGCTCATGATTTGAAAACTCCTCTAACCTCTATTATTGGTTATTTGACGATTCTAAAGGAAGAGAATGAGCTTAGTGATAGCTTTCGTAATAGGTATTTAAAGATAAGTTATGATAAAGCTTTAAGGTTAGAAGAATTAATAAACGAGTTTTTTGAAATTACGAGATTTAATTTAAACGACATAATAATTGAAAAATTGAATGTTGATTTTAGCATGATGATGGAACAAATTATCTATGAGTTCAGCCCATTCTTAAGTGAAAAAAATCTAACAATTAAAAGTGATATCGAATCTGATATTAAATTGGAAATTGATCCGAATAAAATGGAAAGAGTTGTCGATAATATAATTCGAAATGCAATAAATTATTCTTATGAAAATAGTGAGATTATGATTAGTGTGCGGAAGGACAATCATTTTGTAACCATTAATGTTTCAAATAAAGGTCCGACAATCCCTAGTGCAAAAATTGCCCATATTTTTGATGAATTTTACCGGCTTGATACTTCTAGAAGTTCTAAGACAGGTGCTGCGGGACTTGGACTTGCGATTGCCAAATCAATCGTTATGGCACATGGTGGCAGTATTGATGCCAAGAGTGAAAATGAGCTTTTCGTAATGAGTGTAAGACTACCTTATTAGTTTCGTAAGAAAAACGTAAGAATTTCATCATGTAAAACGAAAAAATGCCACCTTGTTATTTGATAATCTTAAATCAAATAACAAGGTGTTTTTTTATGGAATAATAAGGAATGGAAGGTTTTTATGAGAAAATTATTAATGATTATCATAGTTGCTGTATTTATATTTATCTTTGTAGAAAATAAAGTTGGATTAACAAACTTGAATTTATCCCAATACATAAGTGTATTTGATGACGATGACTATGCTAGTAAATATATTTATATAATTGATAGAGAAAACAAAAATGTAGAATATGAAAAGAATGCTAAGTCTAGGGCATACCCTGCATCCTTGACAAAAATTATGACGACCATCGTTGCACTTGAGCATATTAGTGATTTATCTGCCATTGCTCCAGTAGATGTAGAGACTTATAGGGAAATGGTCGCAAATAACGCCTCAATGGCTGGCTTCTATGGGAATGAAGCGGTAACATATCGAGATTTACTATATGGGACAATCTTAAGCTCTGCCGGTGAGGCAGCGAATTCCCTAGCAGTATATGTAGGTGGAGATATTGAAACGTTTGTTGGCATGATGAATGATAAAGCTGCTGAACTCGGGATGAAGGATACACATTTCACCAATGCAGAAGGACTTCATAATAAAGAGCAATATACAACAGCTTATGACATGGCTCTTCTCTTAGATTACGCTTTAGATAATGGGCATTTTAGAGCCATTTTTACAAAAGAGAGTTTTCTGACAACAAAAACATCCGATCATCCTGATGGAATCATGTTAAGATCAACCGTCCTTTCACGACTTGATGGAGTAAATCAAAAAGGTTTTGACATTATTGGCGGAAAGTCAGGCACAACCTATGAAGCCGGGGAATGTTGGGCAACACTTGGCATAATAGATGGTAGAGAATATATTTGTATCGTCATGGGTGCGCCTTTAAAAGACATTAGCAATCCAGAAAGAGCTCAGATTGCAGACACAATTAAGCTATATTCGCGCGTTAAATCATTATAATACTTTAAACGGTCTAACCTTAG
The DNA here is from genome assembly GCA_023387295.1 of Bacillota bacterium. Lineage (GTDB taxonomy): Bacteria > Bacillota > Bacilli > Bacillales > Cytobacillaceae > Cytobacillus. The sequence continues at coordinate 3,746 of JAEWIG010000390.1, forward strand.
TTGGTAAGACCGTTTTTCGTTATTTATCTGCGAAAAATAAATCGTCGTCGGTTTCATTGAACAAGCCTCGATGTTAACGAAGTAATCGTAAGCGC
>JAEWIG010000420.1 GCA_023387295.1 Bacillota bacterium
TGTCTTTCCACCCGAACAACAGCCACAAATTAGGATTCAGCTTGCCTCAGTGCTTGTGTCAGTTATTTCTCAACGACTCTTTAGGAGAAAGGATCATCAAGGACGGAAGGCAGCTACTGAAATATTAATCAATAATTCTGCTGTAGCAAACTTGATTCGAAATGAAAAGATTCATCAGATTGTAAGCATTATGCAAACCTCCCGAGCTCAAGGGATGCATACACTTGAAACAAGTATTAAGGACCTCGTACAAGCTGGTATTATTGCAAAAGAGGATGCAGAACCATTTCTACAGGAGCAAATGATTTAAAATGGCTAGATTTAAATATTCCGGAAGAGACCGCAAAGGGAGAAAAGAAGGAGTTATTACCTCTACGTCAAAGCGAGAGGCAATGCTCAAGCTTAGGGAAGAAGGAACTAGAGTTTTAGAAATAGCTGAGATTCCTGAAACACTTTTGACAAAGGATATTTCGATTGGCAATCCTGTAAAGCTCCAGCATTTTGTTATTTATTTAAGACAATTTTCAACACTGCTAAAAGCGGGAGTATCTGTCGTAGATTCAACGAAAATATTAGCCTCGCAAACAGAGAGTAAAGCGTTAACAAAGGTGTTGCTTGATATCGAGCAAGAATTACGCGAAGGAAATCCATTATCAGCCGCAGCTGCCAAGCATAAAAAGGTCTTCTCACCGATGTTTATTAACATGGTTCGTGCAGGTGAAGCTGGTGGTAGTATGGATGAGACGCTTGATAGATTGGGAGATCACTATGAAAAGCAGCACAATACGAAGCAGAAGATTATTTCAGCACTTGCTTATCCAGTGGTTGTTGGGATCGTTGCTATTGGGGTTGTCATGCTTTTATTAGTCATGGTTGTTCCAACATTTGTCTCCATGTTTGAGGATTTCGGTGCTGAGCTTCCTGCCCTTACAAGATTCGTCTTGAAGTCTAGTGAATTTATGCAGGTTTATTGGTGGCTGATTATCCTCTTATTAGTTGCTTTTAGTGTTGTGATTATGCTTTTGAGAAAAAACGTGCAAACAAAATATTATTTAGACTTGTTTGTGTTGCGAATACCTATTTTCGGGAAAATGATGCAAAAGGCAATGCTTGCTAGAATGACAAGGACGCTTAGCTCCCTATTTTCAAGCTCCGTTCCGATTCTTCAAGCGATGTCCATTGTGGAAAAGGTTGTCGAAAATGAAGTCATTGCAAGGGTTATACGTGAATCAAGAAATTCACTTGAAAAAGGGCAATCGTTGACTGAGCCAATGAGGAAGCATTGGGCCTTTCCACCCTTGGTGACACAAATGATTTCGATTGGGGAAGAAACTGGCTCTCTTGATTCTATGCTTGGGAAAGTGGCAGACTTTTATGAAAAAGAAGTTGAGCATAGCACAGATAGAATAAAGTCTTTAATTGAGCCACTAATGATTGTTTTCTTAGCAGGGATTGTTGGAACGATCGTTGCATCGATCATGTTTCCGATGTTCGAGATTTTCCAACAAGTTGGGTAAAAGTTTTCAAATTTTTAACAATTAAATATGTAATTTGTCATAGATACTAGTATAATGGAATTATGACTTATGTCACAGTTTTATCTTATGATAGAAAGGGAGATATATATGTTAAAGAGATTAGGTAAAAGATTAAAGGATCAACGTGGATTGACACTTGTGGAGTTATTGGCAGTTATTTTAATTTTAGGAATTATTGCGGCGATTGCTGTTCCTAGTATTGGGAATATTGTTGCTAAATCTAAGTACGATGCGGCGAAGGCCGATGCGATTCAGGTAATTAATTCGGCAAAATTATATGTTGCATCTAATGGGGTACCAGATACAACTACTGACACAGATCTTACTAGTGATGACGGGACACCTCCAACAGAGCTTTCTGAGTTTATTGAAAAAGTAAATAATCTTTCTGCTTATGTTGTTACAATTACGAAGACTGGGGAAATAAAAATAAAGTCATCAACAGCTATAAGTGCAAATAAAAAAGGAGAAGTAGATAAAATTGTTGGAACTATTTCGGATATAAATGCTCTAACTTACGAAGGTATTTAAAGGTAATTCAATCATTTTATAGTAGTTCAATATTATTTTTTATAAACTAAAGTATATTTTAGGAGTGTTAGCCCATGCAATTTCTATTAATCTATATCCTAATAGTCGGTCTAACACTAGGCTCTTTCTATAACGTCGTTGGCTTACGCGTCCCACTTAAGAAGTCAATCGTGGCACCGCGCTCAGCCTGTCCGAAATGTAATCATCAACTAACAGCATTAGAGCTGATTCCGGTTTTATCTTATGTTATGCAAGGTGGAAAGTGCCGGAGCTGTAAGGCTCCGGTTTCACCGCTTTATCCGATTGTCGAGCTTATGACAGGGTTGTTATTTGTTTTAGCACCACTTGTCCTTGGTTGGTCAAGTGAGCTTTTTATTGCTTGGACATTGATTTCATTGTTTATGATTATTTTTGTGTCAGATCTTTCTTATATGCTTATCCCTGATAAAGTGTTGCTCGTGTTTGCGGGGATTTTTTTATTGGAACGAATATTCCTTCCTCTTAATCCATGGTGGGATTCTTTAGTAGGAGCGGGAGTGGGATTTTTACTCCTTCTATTAATCGCGATCATTAGTAAAGGCGGAATGGGCGGGGGAGATATTAAGCTGTTTGCACTTATCGGCTTTGTTGTCGGAATCAAGCTTATGCTCTTATCCTTCTTTTTATCCACTTTATTTGGTGCTATCTTTGGGATATCGGGATTAATCATTGGTAAGCTGAAAAGAAAGAATCCGATTCCATTTGGTCCATTTATTGCTGCGGGCACACTAACTGCTTACTTTTTTGGTGATATCATTATTCAAACCTATTTATCATTTCTCTAAACAACATGAATATAAGTGAGGAGTTTATTACATGGCTCTTTCCCTCTTTTCAAGGAAAAATCGCACCATTAATATGATCATCAATGATTATTCCATTAGTTTAATCGAAATGAAGTCATCGAATCCGCCTATCGTTCACCGATTTGAAGAGCGGTTTTTTCCATTTGGAATTGTAAGGGATGGGAAAATTATTGAGCACGAAACCTTAGCAACGATCCTGGAAGAATGTGTCCTTGATTGGAAAATTCAGAAGCGTTCGATCCGCTTTATTGTACCAGATTCCTATGTCATTATTCGTAAGGTTACGATACCAACTGACGTTAAGGATGATGAAATTGAGGGCTACTTATATCTTGAGCTTGGCTCAAGTATTCATCTTCCATTTGATGAGCCGGTATTTGCTACATACCCTTTGTCCAAAGGAAAAGAAAATCGTGAAGTATTATTATTCGCCGCGCAACAAGAAATTGTTCTTGAATACGCAGATTTATTATCCGATGCCAAGCTAAAGCCAGAAGCCGCTGATTTGGCCCCACTTGCGCTTTACCGTCTTTATCATCATTTAGGGACGAATGAAAAGGATGAACGCCTTCTCATGGTGCAATTTGATATTAATGTTGTAAACATTTGTATTTTTGAAAATCACCTTCCATTTTTTCTACACCATTTACTGCCTGATTTTGATGAGGAAAAGTGGAATGTTAGTATAAATAAAGCAGGAAAACAGGATTTGATCTATCAAGGAGAAACAGACGATTTGTTATTCCAAATCGAGGATATTTATAAGGAAATAAATAAATATATGGATTTTTACCGTTATTCGATCAATCATGGCAAACAGCAGGTGACCAAAATTTTGCTTAACGGTGACCATCCATACCTTGATCTAATAACGAAAGAAATGGAACGTCGTTTTAGCGTTCCTGTCCAAAAGATAAACGTAAATTTAATTGCACAAGCAACAGAAGATAAGCTTCCGAGGACGCATTATCTATCTCTGGGGCTCGCATTAAAAGAGGTGTAATAGATGCTCGTTGAGATTAACCTATTGCCGAAAAAGGAATCAAGGAATACAGCTCTTTTTGTGTTAGCTGGAGTATTATTATTTATATTAATAATTGGTATTGGAATATCAGTTTGGCATGGACAGTCTTATAAAGGGAAAACAGAACGCGTCAATCAGGAGATAGCAACGACAAAGCAATTGATTGAAATTCAACAAGAGAAAATCATAAGCTCTGAATCAGCCAATTCTGTAGCTGAGTTAGAATCGGCTATTAAATGGGCAGAAGAATATCCAATTAAGACGGTTCCGATTTTAAGAGACCTTACGGCATTACTTCCAGAAAGAGGATTTGTTCAAACGATTAAATATACTGAAGTAGGTACAATTGAATTAGAAGTGCAATTTGATACGAGCCGTGAAGCCTCTTACTATTTAAAATCAATGCTTGACTCTGATTGGGTCGAGGATGTAAAGCTAATTTCAATTGATGCAGTGGTAAATGCCGATGAGGAATCAGAACAAGAAATTCCGGAATTAACGAATGAGCGATACATACCTCGCTATATTGCTGAATTTGAAGTTTTCTTAAATAAAAAAGTTATTAAAGCTGAGGCAAAAGGAGGCGATCCTTCGTGACCCCTCGATTTTCAAAAAAGGAGAAACTGATTGCTTTTGCTGGAGTAGCTTTTATCCTAATTTTATTTGCGGGACTTTATTTTTTGTATTTACAGCCTTTGAAAACAGAGTTAGAACATAAACAAACTGAATTTAATCAAGCAACTCAGCTGCTTTCAGTGTTTGAAAATCAAATGCAGTCTATTAAAACAGATACCTTTGAAAATACGGAAACACTTCAGCAGCAACTTCCAGTAAAACCACTTGTTGAGCAATTGTTGCTCGATATTGAAAAAGCAGAAATTGTGTCAGGTAGTTTTGTTTTTGAGATGGAATTTTCTGATGGAGAAATAACAGAAGAATTAAATGAAAACGCTGAGGAAGTAGACACGAACAATACAGAAGATGAAACTGAGCAAGTAGAGCAAGAGAAACAATCAATCACACTTCCTGCTGGAATGAAAAAGACGACTGCGATGTTAAAGGTTCAATCACCTACCTATTTTGACATGGAAAGGTTCATTTCAACACTGGAATCCCAGACTAGAATTATTGTTGTCGAGGAATTAGATATTACAGGCCAGGATGAAATTGTATCTACCGCTCAAGAGAAGGAGTTCATTGACTTTGAGATTACGATATCTGCATTTTTTATGCCTAATCTATCTGATTTAATCGATCACTTGCCAAAAATGGATGTACCGAGTCCTAGTAATAAGAAAAATCCATTTACTGCTTTCGGGGATATGACGAATCTTCAAGAAGATAAATAAGAAATATGTCAAATAACTTAGTAATTTAAAAGATATTGCCGAAAATCTCAAGTAACAAGACGACAAAAGTCTTGTTATTTTTTTTTGTTGTTATGGTAGGATGAAACAAACTTTGCGTTGGACAAGGAGGGAGGAGTACCGGTGGATAGGCCCAATAAAGAGAAAACAATCACGATAAAAATTAATGGGAAAAACCGCTCCTACATAGAATCAAAAACTCAAAATAATGAAAAACAGAAAAAGATTGATTATTATTCTGAACTACAAGCTGCTGCAACAAAAGAAGCTGAGGATGCGGATGAATTTGATTGGATACTACCAGAGGAAACGACTGATTCATATACGATTAAAGAATATAAAATGGCCAATCAGGCGTCTAAAAAGAATAGGAATGGTTTTGGAACGATTCAAAATAAACTCAAACAAAATAAACGTCAACAATTTTTTAGGCCTGTGTTGATGGTTGTGCTTTTTGCGATTTTAATAGGGACTAGTTTTGGACTCATCATGTTAAAGCTAGTCAAAACGGAAAAGATCGTTGAAACAGCCGAGCCTGTGATCACACAACCTCAAACTAATGAAGGGCAAGTTAGTGGCTCTGAGAAACTCGCATTAGCCCCTTTATCTACATTTGTCATTCAAGGTGGAGTATTCTCTACTGTAGAAGCTGCGAAACAAATGAGAGAGGAAAATATGAAAAAAGGAGTGCCTGCACAAATAGTAGAAAGAGACGGGCAAGCATTTCTTTATTTAGGTGTGGCTGACAATCTTGAACATGCAAAAGAAATGGGCAAACAAATATCGAGCAGTGGGGTTGAGGTTTTTGCGAAATCGGTTATTATCGATGAGAAATCACTTGATGCACTCCACACAGAAGAGAAAAGATTACTTGAAGTAGTTCACACCTTCTACGAGATACTTGCAACTGGGGCTTCGGAAGGGGCTGTTGGAGGTGAACTTCCTGCTGCCTTGTTTGAGAGTGCTGAAAACCAGGCTTCAATAATAAAAGAAATCGATTCCCTTCAAATAAAAAATGAAGAAACACTTAAAATAAAAACCGAGCTTGAAAGCGCAATGGAACAATTGATTGTTTATCAACAAACACCAAATCCTGAAGCTTTGGCGAAAATCCAACAGCATTTACTCAATTTCCTAGCTACCTACACATCTTTGGAATAGAAATTTATATAGAATGTTTTTTTGACAATAATCGAATATTTTCTAGGAAATAATCCAAAAACCGAGAGCCGATACAGTTCGTTCATTAAGCAGAAATCTTCTAAATTCTAAAGGTAGTGCTAATTGTCTATTTTTTTATCAAGAAACAAATCTTAGAGAATAGACAGGCTCTCTTTTTATTTCGACATTTGTTGATTATCATTTGTTTGTATTCACGAATTTTGGTACGATAATGTTGTATCTCCCAAATAGATTTGAATATAAGGTAAGGTGATGTCATGTTATGGAAACCCTCATTTTAGCCTCTTCTTCTCCACGACGAAAAGAACTTCTTGAAAACCTTCATTTAACATTCGAAGTTTTTAGCTGTAATGTTGATGAAAGCTTCGATCCTGCATTAACTCCTGAGGAAATTGTTATGGAGCTTAGCAGTCGAAAAGCAAAAGCAGTACATGAAGAAAAACCATCTTCATTTATTATTGGTGCAGATACGGTTGTTGTTTTAGAAGGAACCGTTCTCGGAAAACCAAAAGACAAAGATGAAGCTTTTTCTATGCTTCAATCCTTATCAGGAAAAACACATTCTGTTTATACAGGAGTTGCTATCGTTACACCTGAAAAAGAAAACCAGTTTTATGTCAAAACAGATGTGGTGTTTTGGGAGCTTTCTGATGAAGAAATCGAAGCTTACATTCGCACCGGAGAATCGTTTGACAAAGCAGGAGCATATGGCATTCAAGGTATTGGTAGTATGCTCGTTAAAGAAATCCATGGAGATTACTTTGCTGTTGTTGGGCTCCCTGTTTCGAAAACGATTCGAGAATTAAGGAATGCGGGGTACATAATTCCTTAGTTGAGTGGTTCATGTAGATTGACGTAGGATCGTCAGTTCTTAAGACCCCACTCTCATCCAACATTTCACATCTTAAACTCCCTTACACCAAAAAGGGGAGGAATAGTTGAATGATATCAGAATCCTTAATGATTAGGGATTTCCCACAGGATGAGCGTCCTCGCGAGCGCTTTATCCAAAATGGGCCACAAAGCTTATCAACCCATGAATTAATTGCTATCCTTCTTAGGACAGGTACGAAGGAAGAATCAGTCTTACAATTATCGAATAGATTGCTTATTCATTTTGATGGGTTGAAGCTACTTAAGGATGCCTCACTAGATGAAATTACCTCCATAAAAGGAATTGGGACTGCAAAGGCCATTCAATTACTAGCTGCTGTTGAAATAGGTAGACGAATTTCCAATTTATCCTTTGATGACCGGTACACGATTCGTTCCCCAGAGGACGGCGCGAAATATGTAATGAATGATATGAGATTTCTTTCTCAGGAGCATTTTGTTTGTCTTTATTTGAACACAAAGAATCAAGTGCTTCACAAACAGACGATTTTTATTGGTAGTTTAAATGCTTCGATTGTCCATCCACGCGAAGTATTTAAAGAAGCCTTTAGACGCTCTGCTGCCTCTATTATTTGTGCTCATAATCATCCCTCTGGAGATCCGACTCCGAGTAGAGAAGATATTGAAGTCACAAAGCGTCTTTCAGAATGTGGGAAAATAATTGGAATTGATGTGCTCGATCATCTAATTATTGGAGAGAATAAATTTGTAAGTCTTAAGGAAAAAGGTTATTTATAGCACTTTGTTTTTAAAGGAAGATAGGCTATAATTTAAGTTATGTTTTTTTCGCGAATTAAAGAAAAATGATTAATTTGACCGAAAAATCTAAATACAAATAAGCTAAGGCGAATTTGATATATGAATATATCCTTATTTTGTAATTCGTATCAGAAAGGGAGATACAGCTATGTTTGGAACAAAGGATCTTGGAATTGATTTAGGAACGGCTAATACGCTCGTTTATGTGAAAGGTAAAGGGATTGTGGTAAGAGAGCCTTCAGTCGTTGCTTTACAAACTGATACAAAAAGCATCGTTGCTGTTGGTAATGATGCCAAAAATATGATCGGCCGGACACCAGGGAATATTGTTGCACTTCGTCCGATGAAAGATGGTGTCATTGCTGATTATGAAACGACAGCAGTGATGATGAAATACTATATTAATCAAGCAACTAAAAATAAAGGTCTTTTCTCAGGTAAACCGCATGTGATGGTTTGTGTGCCATCTGGAATTACTGCTGTTGAACAACGTGCAGTCATTGATGCCACACGTCAAGCTGGTGCTAGTGATGCATATCCAATTGAAGAACCATTCGCTGCTGCAATTGGTGCGAATTTACCTGTATGGGAGCCAACTGGTAGTATGGTTGTTGATATTGGTGGGGGAACGACTGAAGTAGCGATTATTTCTTTAGGCGGAATCGTGACAAGCCAATCTGTTCGTGTTGCCGGAAATGATATGGATGATTCCATCATTAACTATATTCGCAAGCATTATAATCTTTTAATTGGTGAGCGGACAGCTGAAACGATTAAAGTGGAAATTGGTTCTGCTGGTGACCCAGAGGGAATTGACAACTTAGAAATTCGTGGTCGTGACCTATTGACAGGACTTCCAAAAACGATCGAAATTACTGCTGAAGAAATTGCGAAAGCACTACATGATACAGTGTATGCGATTGTTGACGCTGTGAAGGTTACTCTTGAAAAAACGCCGCCAGAGCTTGCTGCTGACATTATGGATCGAGGGATCGTATTAACAGGTGGCGGTGCTTTGCTTCGTAATTTAGATAAAGTAATTAGCGAAGAAACAAATATGCCAGTGTTAATTGCTGAAGATCCACTAGATTGTGTGGCAATTGGAACAGGGAAAGCTCTTGATCATATTGATTTATTCAAAAATAAATCAAAGGATTCTCGTTAATTAAAATTGAAATTAAAAATTGATATTGTTCAGAGGAATGAGGTTGTTATTAAAGAGAACGGCTTCCTCGCCGATTTCATTTTTAAAAATAAGAAAGTATAATTAAGATGAGCTAGGTGAGTGTATAGCTCGAGCGCCTACCCCTGAGGTCATAAGCGAAGCCACTCAGAAAGGTTAAGAACACTTTTCCAAGTGGCTCGACTTATGCTTGCTGAGAGAAGACAAGGCGCTTCCACTTTTCTTATTTGACCTCTAGACTCTAGAAGCGAGGTGTTAGCCATGCCACAGTTTTTTAGGAATAAACGCTTAATTTTATTGCTAGTGAGTATTATTATTCTCGTGGCATTGATTGGATTCTCTTTACGGGAGCGCGAGGAGCTAAGCTGGCCCGAGCAATTTATTAAGGATACAACAGGATTGGTACAATCAGCTGTATCTCGTCCGACACAGTATATTGCTGGTTTTTTTGAGAATTTGCAAGACTTGCAAAATACATATACTGAAAATAAGGAATTAAAAGTAAGGCTTGATGAGCTTGCAAGGCTTGAGTCAGAAGTGCAAAGGCTCAAAAAAGAGAATGCTGAGTTTAAAGAAATTCTTGATATAAAGGATTCCTTAAGTGAATTTGAACCGAAACAAGCAACAGTTATTGGGAGAAATCCAGACAGATGGAATGAAATTCTCATTATCAATAAAGGAGAAAAAGATGGAATTGAGCAAGACATGCCAGTCATTACGGCAAATGGACTGATTGGAAAGGTAAAAAGCACCAATTCATTCACTTCCACTGTACAGCTTTTGAGCTCATTGGATCCAACGAACAGAATATCGGCTGAAATTCAAGGCAAGGACGAGAGCTATTTCGGATTAATCGAAGGCTATGACAAGGAAAAAGGTCAGCTCTTGCTTAAAAGAATCCCAGCTGAAGCAAAAGTGGAAAAAGGACAAACCGTCATTACCTCTGGAAAAGGTGGCGTCTTTCCAAAAAGCCTTTTAATCGGAAAAGTAGTAGATGTCGTTCCAGCCGAGTACGGTCTAACTCAAACAGCATACGTTGAGCCAGGAGCTAATTTTTACGATATTGAGCATGTAATGGTCGTAAAAAGAGGAGCTATTATGCCAGAACTAGAAGATATGATTGATGATAAGGAGAAGGAACTATGAGTAGAGTCCTTCTTCCTTTTCTAATGATTTTCTTGTTCGTTGCTGAGAGTATTTTTGTTGGGCTTTTGCCAGGGGAAATATTTGGCGGTAAATATTTGTTAATTCCACATTTTTTATTCGTTGCCATCCTTTTCTTAACTGTTTACGGTCCGAAAAAATATTGGGTCATTTATGCATTTGTTTTCGGGTTATTATTTGATATCGTTTACACGGAAATTATCGGAATCTATTTGTTCCTTTTCCCTTTTATTGCATATTTAATGACAAAAATAATGAAGTTTTTGCAGACAAATATTGTGATTGTTTCACTTGCTTCCCTTATCTTAATTGCGTTATTAGAATTTGGCTCTTATGAAATAAATTTTTTAATTCATATAACTGACATAGACGTTTCGACCTACTTATCAGAAAGGTTAGTACCAACTCTTATACTAAATCTCATTTTTATTATTTTAACAGCCTATCCGTTCAAAAAGTATTTCGAAAAGATTGTGGAAAGTTTAGATGTGTAAAAAAGGATTTTATACTATTTATGTCGAATTCTTTTCATTTAGTAGGTAGCAATTAAGAGGTGAACATCTTGATGAAGAAATTTCAAAATGTAACGATTAAGGGAACAAAAGATGGGCTTATTTTGCATCTAGATGATTCCTGTTCTTATGATGAACTTAAGAAGGAACTCGATTATAAGCTTTCTGAAAGTGCGAGATCCCGAGAAGACCATTTAATTACCGTTAAACTTCAAGTTGGAAATCGATTTTTAACGGAAAAGCAGGAAGAAGAGCTAAAAGAATTAGTTCGACAAAAGAAGAATCTTGTCGTTGATACGATCATTTCGAACGTTATTTTAAAAGAAGAGGCTGAAAAGCTACGAAAAGAAAATGAAATTATTTCTGTAGCGAAAATTATTCGCTCAGGACAAGTTCTACAGACGCAGGGTGATTTACTCCTAGTAGGTGATGTGAATCCTGGGGGAACTGTCATTGCCGGCGGAAATATTTATATCATGGGTACGCTTAAAGGTGTTGCACATGCAGGTTATTATGGGGATAATGATGCGATTATTGCAGCATCAGTAATGAAGCCTTCCCAATTACGAATTAATGATTGCATTACTAGATCCCCTGACCACTATAATAGTGATGAAACAAGGGAAATGGAATGTGCATACATAAATGACGAACACCAAATTACGGTTGATAGATTACAAGTATTAATGCAAATTAGACCGAATATTACAAGATTGGAAGGGGGACTTTAGTATGGGAGAGGCAATAGTAATTACATCAGGTAAAGGTGGTGTCGGTAAAACGACAACCTCTGCAAATGTCGGAACAGCATTAGCTCTTCAAGGAAAGAGAGTATGCCTTGTTGATACAGACATTGGCCTCCGAAACCTAGATGTTGTGATGGGTCTTGAAAATCGAATTATATACGACCTTGTTGATGTTGTAGAAGGCCGCTGTAAAATTCATCAAGCA
>JAEWIG010000424.1 GCA_023387295.1 Bacillota bacterium
CTTCTTGACCGATTACAAGAACGGAATGATCACTAATTGGATATTTCTCCTCAACTTCCTTGATTGCTTGCGCAGTAATCTCGCTAACAATTGCTTGCCTTTCCTTATTCAACTGTTCTATTTCCTCAGCGATTGCCTCTGCTTCTAAGACATCTTCAGTTAATAGTAAATCAACAGCCGGGTCAGCACTGTCCAATCTTCCGACAGCATTGAGCCTCGGAGCAATTTGAAAGCCGATTGTTTCCTCATCTATCGCATGCAAATCTGTGCCAGTACGTTTAAATAAGGACTTTAATCCAATGTTTTTTGTATTCTTGAGATTTTTTATTCCACGCTTGGCAATTAAACGATTTTCTCCTTTTAGAGAAACTAAATCAGCTATCGTGCCAATAGCGGCAATTTCAAGTAAATGCTCAGGTACCTTTCCATATAGGGCATGAGCCAATTTAAATGCTACGCCAACACCTGCTAGCTCATGGAAAGGATATTCGCTATTTTTAAGCTTAGGATGAATAATAGCAAGTGCTTCAGGTAGCTCAGGCCCAGGTTCATGGTGATCCGTAATAATTAGATCTAATCCAAGCTCTTTAGCAAATTTCGCTTCATCAATAGCCGCAATTCCTGTATCGACTGTAATAATTAACTGAATACCAATATCTTTAGCATATTGAAAAGCCTGCTTATTTGGTCCATAGCCTTCTGTAAATCGATTTGGGATGTAAAATTGTACATTAGCTCCTAAATCCCGGAGTGTCATCATCATTATTGATGTGCTTGTTACGCCATCTGCATCATAATCTCCAAATATTAAAATCGGCTCTTGTTTATCGATAGCTAATTTTATTCTCGAGACAGCTACGTCCATACCTGCTAATAAAAATGGGTCATGAAATTTCTGGTCATGATCAAATAAAAAATACCGTGCTGATTCAACGGTATCTAATCCGCGATTGATAAGTAAAGAAGCAACTAGATGAGTAATATTTAACTCTTTAACAAGTAGATTTTCTTTTTCTTTATCTGAATCACGAATAATCCAACGTGTTTTTGATTGTAACATTCATTCACCCCTCAACTTATTAATTATACAAGAGGGGTTGTTTTGTTTCAATGATCGGTGGCATCTTGTGGATAGTCATTATATGGATTAATATGAACAAATACGTTATGAACGTTTTTCATTTCCAATAGTTTTTTCTTTACCTCTTTTCCGACTCGATGACCTTCTTCAACAGTCATATACGGATCAACAGAAATTTTCAAATCAATCACGACATAGCTTCCATGTTCTCTCGCATGTAATTCATCAATTTGTTTAACTTCTTTAATACTTTTTACTGCCTCTCTTAGTTCAATGGTATCCTCTTCATGTAGTACATGATCGAGCGTGTTATGAATTGATTCTTTTCCTAGTGACCAAGCCATTTTAAGAACCATGATCGACACGAGAATCCCAGCAACTGGATCGGCGTACTCAAGCCAGCCAATACCGAGCTTTCCTCCTAATACAGCACTTCCAATTCCAACTAATGCAGCGATTGAAGAATAGACATCTGACCGGTGCTCATATGCATTTACGATGAGTGCATCACTATTAAGTTCTCGTCCTAATTTATATTTATAGCGAAACAATATCTCTTTCACGATAATTGAAATGGCAACTGCTACAATGGCAATCATTTTCGGTGCTTCAATTGGTCTAAAAAATGAGGCGAATGATGATTTTCCAATTTCAAATCCAACTAGAAATAAGAGAACGGCAACAATGATTGCAGCAATCGATTCAGCCTTTCCATGTCCATAAGGATGATCTTCATCTGGTGGTTGTTTCGCTGCTTTTAAGCCTAAGTATACGGCAAGTGAACCTGCTACATCGGACGCTGAATGAACGGCATCAGCAACTAACGCTCGACTCCCTGCGTAAACTCCCACTCCCCACTTCAGTAAAGCTAAGAGGATATTTATAACAACTCCAAGCATTGCTGCAAACTCTGCCTTCTTAAAACGCTCATTTTGATCCAACACTAAACTTCCTTCCTTTAATGAACTTGTCTTAGTGTAACCGATTCTGCTCTTCGTCATGATTGAATTTATAAAGAAAGTAATTTATTGGATAACACACCCAAACAACTTTTCATGTATGTCATATACTTACACTATTGAAAGGTAGTGGTTTGTATGAAAAGACCTGTTTTCCAAGATCCTACAGGGAAACGTTGGAAAATAATAAAAATCGTTTTCTTCATTGCTTTTTTTATTTGCGTTATTTTCTTCTCTCTCTTCCTCGTAAGTATCGTGAATTTTCTTACCATCAGATCGATATCATTTGTTGCTAGTTTTATAGTAGAGTACGGAATGCTTATATCAGTTATCAATACGATTGGAAATTCGATATTTTCAATCCTCGAAATAACTTTAAAAAGTTATTTAATTTTTGCTTTAGTCATCAGTATTCTCAGAATGACCATGTTAATCATTTTCAGTTATAAGCAATGGAAAAGACAACAAAAATCGCGGCAAGAAAAAATTATTCCATGGACAATTTCAAGACAACAAAAATTTAGAAATAATCGATATTGGCCAACTATTAGTGTTGTCATTCCTGTCTATAATGAGGAAGTTGTGATAAAAAAAACGGTGAGTGCTGTTTTGTATAGTCGATACCCTATCACAGAAGTAATTGTCGTTGATGACGGATCAACAGATCAAAGCGCAGCAATTATCGAAAAAGCATTTCCTCGTAATCCAAGAGTGAAAGTAATCAGAAAAAAAAATGGAGGCAAAGCTTCTGCACTTAACGAAGGTTTCCGCGAAGCATTGGGAGATATCATTATCACCATTGATGCAGATACCATTTTTACAGAACAAACCATTTACTATTTAATTGATCATTTTAAAAATCCTGAAGTAGCCGCAGTTTCAGGGAATTGTAAAGTAGGAAATATTCGCAATCAGATAACATTGTGGCAGCATATTGAATATGTTACTGCTTTCAATATCGAGAGAAGGGCATATGACTACTTAAATTGCATGACCGTAGTCCCAGGTTCAAACAGTGCCTGGCGAAGAAAAGTCGTTCAGGAGATTGGCTATTATGATCATGACACATTAGCAGAGGATACTGATTTGACTCTAAAAATAGTAGAAAAAAATTATAAAATTGTTTGTGATGATCTAGCCATATCCTATGAAGAAAGCCCAGAAACTCTTAAAGACTTTCTCAAACAACGTTATCGCTGGTCATACGGCATTCTACAAAGCTTATGGAAGCATCGAAAAACGATTATCAAATCAAAAAATAAAACATTAAAGTATTTTGCGATTCCAAGTTTATTATTTTCCTATCTTCTCTACTTAACCGTTCCACTGATTGATATCATTTTCGTCGCTAGTATACTAACAGGTTCAAAAACGATTTTCTTATTTGCTATTTTCTTTTACCTTTCAGATGCACTTGCCTCCATTTATGCATTTAAACTAGAAAAAGAAAGAATGAAACCCCTCGTTTGGGTAATCATTCAAAGATTGGCCTATCGTTACTTAATTGCCTTTGTAACTTGGAAAGCAATTATTATGGCATTAAAAGGCTACAGTGTTGGTTGGAATAAATTTAAACGTACAGGAAATAACAGCTTTAAGTAAGTTTACGTTTCTATATTTCAAAAAAAATGTTCATTCTCCCTGAATAAAGAGTCTATTCATTAAATTAACAACAGCATATTGTGTACTAATGCTCAAATAGAGAGCAAGAATAAATCATTTAAGTATCACTCACTTTAAATTACGAGGAGGATGGAAAACAAAATATGAAGATAGCCATTCATCAACCAAACTATCTTCCCTG
The DNA here is from genome assembly GCA_023387295.1 of Bacillota bacterium. GTDB lineage: Bacteria > Bacillota > Bacilli > Bacillales > Cytobacillaceae > Cytobacillus. Next base: position 3,845 of record JAEWIG010000424.1, read on the forward strand.
GATCGGTTTTTTCGATAAAATGGACAAAGTTGATAAATTTGTTCTATTAGACACAGCTATTCATTCGAAAAGTGGATTTACGAATAGAAATAAAATCAAAACCCCACAAGGTCCGTACACTTTAACCGTTCCGATAACAGCAAAAGAAATCCCAATAAACGAATTGACCATTGATAATAAACAAAACTGGAAAAGACACCATTGGAAACTGATTGAAAGTAATTATAAAAAGAGTAAACACTGGAATGACTTGAAAGACGGATTTGCTGAAATATATGAAGCTGATTGGGATAAATTAGTTGAATTAAATATCGCTTTAATTTTGCACATCAAAACATTGCTAAGCATTAATACTGATATCATCTTGGAATCTGTCCTAAGTGAGGATTTTGGTACAGGAAATACTAGGAATGTAAACATTGTTAAGCATTTAAACGGAAGTATGTATTTATCTGGTACTGGAGCAAAGGTATATAACGAAGAAAACGAATTTACAGATAATAATATTTTACTAGTTTATCAACAATTTAATCATCCCGTTTATGAACAAAGGTGGGGGAAATTTATAACCAATTTATCTATTATTGATTTACTTTTTCATTGCGGACCGAAAGCAATTGAAACAATTAGAGAGCAGCGTGAATAAGTAAACGCAACAAAGTCATTAATCGTAATCAAAAGGAGGGACATGAATGCTTGATATAGAAAATGAACGGATATTAATTATCGCACCGCACGCAGACGATGAAATTTTAGGTTGTGGAGGATTAATTGAA
>JAEWIG010000431.1 GCA_023387295.1 Bacillota bacterium
CACTTCGTACAAGATACAGTTGTTGAAAAAGCAACTGAAAATGCAGAAATTGACCTTCCAGAAGTAATGGTTGAAAATGAAGTAGACCGTATGGTAAAAGAGTTTGAACAACGCTTATCTATGCAAGGTATGAACCTTGATTTATACTTCCAGTTCTCAGGTCAAGATGAAAATGCTTTACGTGGACAAATGAAAGAAGATGCTGAAAAGCGTGTTCGTGTAAACTTAACACTTGAAGCAATTGCGAAAGCAGAAAACATTGAAGCTTCTGAAGAAGAAGTAACAACTGAACTAAACAAGATGGCTGAAATGTATAATATGACTGTAGAAAATATCCAACAAGCATTAGGTAGCCTTGAAGGATTAAAAGCTGATCTTCAATTTAAGAAAGCAATTGATTTCCTTGTAGAAAACAGCAAAACTATCTAATAAGATAAGATAATGAACAAGGCGCGAGATAATCGTGCCTTGTTTTATAAAATGGGAAATGTTTTTTTAGTATAAGAATTGTTCCGGTAAATACATATGAATTAATTGGATAAAAACGACCGACTTAACTTGAACAAATATGGTTAAGCTTATTTAGAAACCTTTTATACATAAGTGTTAATATTTCCTGTCCGATAGGAATATATGGTACAATGCAATACATAACTTAGAGTGAAAATAACCGTAAATAACTAGTATGCTTTCGATTGGCATACATATTATGGATATGAAGTTTTTAAGGGGTGAAGAAATTTGTTTAAATTTAATGATGAAAAAGGGCAGCTAAAATGTTCTTTCTGTGGCAAAACACAGGATCAAGTACGCAAGCTGGTTGCTGGTCCAGGTGTATACATATGTGATGAATGTATCGAGCTTTGTACAGAAATCGTTGAAGAAGAGCTTGGTACTGAAGAAGAAGTTGAGTTCAAGGATGTACCTAAGCCAGCAGAAATTCGTGATATTCTAGATGAGTATGTTATTGGTCAGGAACAAGCGAAAAAATCTTTATCAGTAGCTGTTTATAATCATTACAAGCGGATTAATTCTAATAGTAAAATTGATGATGTTGAGTTATCCAAAAGTAATATCGTGATGATCGGACCAACAGGTAGCGGGAAAACCTATCTTGCACAAACGTTAGCCCGTATTCTAAATGTACCGTTTGCAATTGCAGACGCTACTTCCTTAACAGAAGCAGGGTATGTTGGAGAAGACGTTGAAAATATTCTTTTAAAGCTTATTCAAGCAGCTGATTATGATGTTGAAAAAGCAGAAAAAGGAATTATTTATATTGATGAAATTGATAAAGTAGCTCGTAAGTCTGAAAATCCTTCCATTACACGTGATGTTTCAGGTGAAGGTGTTCAGCAGGCACTATTGAAAATTTTAGAAGGTACAGTTGCTAGTGTTCCGCCACAAGGTGGAAGAAAGCATCCACATCAAGAATTTATCCAAATTGATACAACAAATATTTTATTTATTTGTGGTGGTGCTTTTGATGGAATCGAACAGATCATTAAGCGTCGTTTAGGCCAAAAAGTAATTGGTTTTGGCCCGGAAGTGAAGAAAGAAGAAGTGGAACAAAAAGATCTTTTAGCAAAAATCCTACCAGAGGATTTATTAAAATTCGGTCTAATTCCAGAATTCATTGGTCGTCTTCCTGTCATCGCTAGCTTACTGCCGTTAGATGAAGAGGCTTTAATTGAAATTCTGACAACGCCAAAAAATGCGTTAGTGAAGCAATATCAAAAATTGCTTGAGCTTGATAATGTTGAGCTTGATTTCGAACCTGAAGCATTAGTCGAAATCGCGAAAAAAGCGATTGAGCGAAAAACAGGTGCTCGTGGACTTCGTTCTATTATTGAAGGAATCATGCTTGATGTCATGTTTGAATTGCCATCTCGTGACGATATTAAAAAATGTATCATTACGAAGGAAACAGTTGTTGATAATTCCACACCAAAGCTTCTTTTAGAAGATGGAACAGTTATTGACGAACAAACTAAAACTTCAGCTTAAATAAATATGAGGAAAGCTAAACATTTCGTTTGGCTTTCCTCTTTTATTTGGCGATTTTTAGAAAAATTAGCTTGTTTTTGACTGGAAAATGGATTTTGGTTAAATAATTCAAATTCGATAATATAACTGGGATTTCGGTAATATAATTTTGTTTTCGAGAATATAATTCGAATTTCGGTAATATATTTTTTGTTTCGGAAATACATTTACCATTCATTATTCAAAAGGACTTTTGAAAAAATTCCCTCCGGTTACACCTCCAACTTTTTACATAATAAATCTTGTTTATTCCAATAAAGTGAAGGAGATACTAGCATATATCAACACGGATAAAGAAAAGCTTAAGCGCGAGACAGTGCTGAAGTGAAGTAGATAATTGCAGGAGGGAAAAGTATGAGTTGGACGGGGATTGCCCTATTTATACAGCTGTTTTTTGGAATTGTCATTGGACTCTATTTTTGGAATTTACTTAAAAGCCAGCGAACACAGAAGGTTTCGATTGATCGAGAATCGAAAAAAGAAATGGATCAATTGAAAAAAATGAGATCTATTTCTTTAACTGAGCCACTAGCGGAAAAAGTAAGACCTGCGAGCTTCTCTGATATAGTAGGTCAAGAGGATGGGATAAAATCGTTAAAGGCAGCATTATGCAGTCCGAATCCACAGCATGTCATTATCTATGGCCCACCTGGTGTCGGAAAAACAGCAGCAGCTAGACTTGTTTTAGAAGAAGCGAAAAAAACTGCGAAGTCCCCGTTTAAACCATCATCCGTTTTTATAGAATTAGACGCTACGACTGCTCGCTTTGATGAACGGGGGATAGCTGATCCACTTATTGGTTCGGTTCATGATCCGATTTATCAGGGAGCCGGAGCTATGGGACAAGCTGGAATTCCACAGCCAAAACAAGGTGCGGTAACAAATGCACATGGTGGCGTTCTGTTTATTGACGAAATCGGGGAGCTTCATCCCATTCAAATGAACAAACTATTGAAGGTATTAGAGGACAGAAAGGTGTTTTTAGAAAGCGCCTATTATAACGAAGAGAACACCCAAATTCCAAATCACATTCATGATATTTTTAAGAACGGCTTGCCAGCTGACTTTAGATTAATTGGAGCAACAACAAGAACGCCGAATGAAATCCCGCCAGCAATCCGCTCAAGATGTATGGAGGTTTTTTTTAGAGAATTAACGGAAGAAGAAATTGTTGAGATCGGCAGAAAAGCATCGGAAAAAGTGAGTTTAACGATAAGTGAAAAAGCTCTAGAAATATTGGCATCATACGCAAGAAACGGTCGGGAAGCAGTAAATTTAATTCAAATCGCTGCAGGCTTAGCGATTACAGAGGATAGGTCTTACATAAAAGATGAAGATATTGAATGGGTGATTCAATCAAGTCAGCTTACACCACGAATGGAGCGAAAGATTAATGCAGATTCGGCAGTGGGAATTGTAAATGGTTTGGCTGTCTATGGACCGAATTCAGGAGCGCTGCTTGATATTGAGGTAACGGCTATTCCAGCTATTGAGAAGGGAAGCATCAATATTACAGGCATTGTTGAGGAAGAAAGCATCGGTGGTCAAGGAAAATCAATTCGCAGAAAAAGTATGGCGAAAGGCTCGATTGAAAATGTGATAACCGTCCTTCGTTCAATGGGTGTACCCGCTAATGATTATGATATCCATGTTAATTTTCCAGGAGGTATTCCTATTGATGGTCCATCTGCAGGAATTGCTATGGCAACAGGGATTTATTCAGCTATTTATAATTTACCGATAGATAACACAGTTGCGATGACGGGAGAAATAAGTATCCATGGATTAGTAAAACCAGTTGGTGGAGTGTATCCGAAAGTAAAGGCAGCAAAAAAAGCTGGAGCAAAAACGGTCATCATTCCACAAGAAAATATGCAATCCCTTTTAAAAGAAATTACAGGTATCAAAATAGTACCTGTTAACCATTTAAATGAAGTATTCGATATTGCCCTATTAAGAAAAAATTATCTCGACCAAGCTATAACAGCTTCCATTGAACTAGCAAAGAAAGAAAGTATTTAACATAAAATAAAACTTCAGCTTGCAAATGAAGTTCAGGCTGAAGTTTTATTAATGTTTCAGAAAGTCGCCTCAGCATTTCATTGTCCAGCTTCGGCTCCTAGCCCCTCGAGGTCATAAGCCAAACCATCATGAAGATTAAAGAACAATCTTCAAGCTGGCTCGTCTAATGCATGTCGGGGCTAAACAGTTGCCTCAGCATTTCTATTAGACACTATTGCTTAAATGCGATAGAATTGTACAAAGATAATTGTTATAATTGATGAATTTGGAGGTGCGTTAGTTTGGCGAAAAAGAAAGAAATCATCGTCCCCCTCCTGCCGCTTCGGGGCTTGCTTGTTTATCCGACAATGGTCCTTCATTTAGATGTTGGTCGTGAGAAATCGGTACAGGCTCTGGAAAGAGCAATGGTAGATGAAAATTTAATTTTCCTAACTTCGCAAAAAGAAGTCTCAATAGATGAACCACTTGAGGAAGATTTATACAAGCGCAGAACGTTAACACGTGTGAAACAAATGTTAAAACTTCCAAACGGGACAATTCGCGTATTAGTTGAAGGACTTCAAAGAGCAGAAATTGTAGAATTTAACGAGGAAGACACTCATTATTCTGTAACGGTTGTTCCGTTTGAGGAATCAACGACAAAGGATGCAGAAGCACAGGCGTTAATGAGAACGATGCTCGAGTATTTTGAACAATACATAAAGATTTCGAAAAAAATATCTGCTGAAACCTATGCAGCTGTTGCAGATATCGAAGAACCTGGCCGTATGGCTGATATCATATCATCCCACTTACCTTTGAAGTTAAAGGAAAAGCAGGATATTTTAGAAGTATTAGAT
>JAEWIG010000109.1 GCA_023387295.1 Bacillota bacterium
CGAATGCTTGAGGATTTACGAGATGTGACTGAAATGGAAAATAATCAAATTCAATTTCATTTAGAGGAAATCAATATTCAAAAATACACCCATAATTTATATGAAAAATATAAATTGGAAATCGAAAAGCAAGGGATTACTTTTATATATAAAGATTTACTTCCTCAGCAGGAGGAAGAGTATGTTGTGCTTATCGATACAATGAGAATTGAACAGGTGATTGTGAACCTATTGAAGAATGCACAAAGATTCGTAGATGATGATGGAGAAATTATGATGGAGCTTGGAAAAGAAAGTGATCAACAGATTATCATTAGAATTATTGATAACGGTGCGGGTATTGATGAGGATGAGCTTGATTTAGTATTTAATCGATTTTATCGAGGAAATAAGCAAGGTAAATCGCATAATGGTTCTGGACTAGGCTTACCAATTTCAAAAGAAATTATTGATTACCATCAAGGCAAGCTTGGGGCGACAAGTAAATTAGAGGAAGGAAGTTGTTTTTATTTTACACTCCCGTTAATTAATTGATAATCCAGTGTATTTTGTTTACACAAAATACATAATTTTTTGTATAATCAAATATACTTCGATTATCGAAAGAAATGTAGGGAGCAAACGGCATATGTGGATGAATAGGAATGTTTGGATTATTTTATGTGGGGAGCTAATTGCTGGCCTTGGTTTATGGATGGGAATTATCGGGAATCTTGAGTTTATGCAGGTTAAGGTGCCATCCGATTTTATGAAGTCCATTATTCTAGCCATAGGTCTATTAGCTGGGATTGCAGTCGGACCGCTTGCGGGAAGAATCACGGACCAAAAAAGCAAAAAGGCTGTGATGATTTACGCTGGCTTTGGCAGAATGATTAGCGTTCTCTTTATGTTTCTTGCACTATATACGGGTTCTGTTTTTTGGTTAGTTTGCTTCGTCATTACGATCCAAATTGCAGCAGCATTTTACTTTCCTGCGCTTCAAGCGGCGATCCCCTTAATCGTTAAAGAAAAAGATTTAATTAAAATGAATGGTATGCATATGAACGTCGCGACCATTGCTCGGATTTTAGGTACGACTTTGGCTGGTGTCTTACTTGTCATGATGTCACTCTTTATGTTGTATTTAACATCATTTATTGCCTATTTTCTTCTTTTTATTTTTACTTTGTTTTTAAAAATGGATGAACCCATTAAGCAAAAGAGTTCTATTGCATCTAAGGGAAGTGGCAGCTTTAAAGAAGTGTTGCCTGTCCTGAATGGGCTACCCATTGTATTAATGACGCTTATTTTATCATTAGTCCCACTCCTATTTCTTGGTGGCTTTAACTTAATGGTTATTAAGATTAGTGAAATTCATGACGACCAGCTGCTGAAGGGGATTATTTATGCTGCAGAAGGAATTTCCTTTATGCTTGGTGCTTTCGCTGTGAAGAGAGTAAGCGAACGTTTTTCTCCTTATAGCATCATGTTTTTCTTTTCGGTTGTCATCGGATGTGCACAAATTTTATTATTCTTCGTTGATTCTAAAATAATTGCAGTTAGCGCCTTTGCGATTGTAGGCTTTTCATTAGGCTGTTTTTTCCCAACGGCTGCAACCATTTTTCAAACAAAGATGCCAAAAGAATTCCATGGCCGTTTCTTCTCGTTCCGTAATATGCTAGAACGTGTCATGTTCCAGGTTGTCCTTCTTGGAACTGGTTTACTATTAGATTTAGTAGGCTTGCAAATAATGGTTGTCATTTTCGGAATTATTTCCATAGGACTAACGGCTGTTTTCTTTATGCGCTTTAAGCGTCAAAAGCTTGAAGAAGATACAGAAAAGGTAGTGTCTTTATAAAGACGAAAAAGCTAGTAAAAAAAGTAGTTACTACTCTTTTTTACTAGCTTTTTTCTGCGTAAAACTAAATCGTCGTCAGATTCAGCAGAACTTGTCCTTGATGTACGAAGTAATCACCAGCGCAGAGAAATGAAGCTGACGACATTTACAGTTTGAGTTAGGTCATATGCTCATGATAGTTTTTAGTTAATTAAAAATGAATATATTATATTTATGGTTCGAACTACTGAGCCCTAACAATTGCAAAACCATGCTTTGCTGTTTTGAAGCATGAGCCATCATTGCTAATGCAACTTGAGCTAATATCGATTGCTTCGTATACTCCATCATTTCTTTTGCCATATCAGCATCTCGAATCCTCGATTCAGCTGCAACAAGATTTTCTGACGAATTCGTTAAGTTATTAATGGTATGTTCGAGTCGATTGCTATAAGCACCAAGACTTGAACGTTGCGAGGAAACTTTATTAATGGCTTCATCGAGTTTTTTAATCGCTTCGGAGGCTGATTCGTGAGATGACATATCAAGTGTTCCGTTTGCTGTAAATCCGTTTCCTGATCCTGTTAGTCCAATGGCTGCTGAGCGCATATCTGACATTTCAATCGTCATCGTTTGCCCGGCATTGGCGCCTATTTGTATAGTGAAGGATGTTTTTGAGCCGTTGAGGAGCTTCATGGTATTAAATTCTGTGTTATTACCAATCTGTGTAATGGCCTCCGTTAATTGATCAATTTCCTTCTGAATTGCATCGCGATCAGCTTCTGAATTTGTATCATTGGCGGCCTGCGTTGCAAGTTCACGCATTCGCTGAAGAATCGCATGTGTCTCATTGAGGGCGCCTTCACCTGTTTGAATGAGAGAGATTGCATCTTGGGCATTGCGTGCGGCTTGGTTTAAACCTCGGATTTGTGCTCGCATTTTTTCAGAGATGGCGAGTCCAGCCGGGTCATCTGCGGCCCGATTAATTCGTAATCCTGTTGACAATCGTTCCATTGCTCGAGATTGACCGTAAATCGCTTTATTGTACATCCGATACGCGTGCATCGCTGAAATATTATGATTAATAATCATTTGATCGTCACATTGTCATCATGTTGATTTACGTCAATGCTATGACAAAGCAGCATGCCCTCCTTTCCTTGAATTCTTAAAGAGACATTTCGCTGCAAAGTTGTGAGATTCTCTGATGGTTAAGAAATTTGTTAAAGGAAAAAGTAACCAATATTTTCCTTTCTTATTATATCGGCTTGAATTTAGAAAATTTATAGCTCTTTATCGCAGAGAACATTGGATAAGTCTATGGACCTTCATAAAACAGGAAGGTCTATTCTTTTGAGCGAAAAAAATAATCTTAATAATCATTAAATTCAAAATTATTAATTGAATTATCTAAGTGGGAATGTTTTAATATTGGTAAAGATATAAAGAAATGGAAAATTATGCGATCGGATTTTTAAAAACTATGAAAAACGGTGTTTGTTATTACGAAATATCAGGAGGTGTTATTTTGCCAACAACAGAGCTTCTAGCAGAGTTAAAAGGTTTTGTGAAAGAGGAGCTTATAAAAGAATTACCTAGTGTTAGTCATCCTTTAGGAAACACTGGACAGTTACTAGTGACTCCTCAATCAGAAGAAGAAATTTCAGCTCTTTTAAAATATGCCAATCACAATAAGCTATCGGTTTCAATTATTGGAGGGGGGACGAAAAGAGGCTTTGGTGGTCAAAATGAAACAGCAGATATTCTTTTGTCATTGGCTCAATATAAGGGGGTCGTAGAGCACACAGTTGGCGACATGACATTGACTGTTAAAGCAGGAACAAACTTTAAAGCATTACAAGACTACTTGGCGCCATATCATCAAAAGCTAGCGCTCGATCCCTTTTGGCCAGAATACGCCACGCTAGGAGGTATCATAGCTACCAATGATAGTGGTCCGAAAAGGTTATGCTATGGTTCAGCGAGGGATTCGGTCATTGGCTTGAGAATGATCTATCCAGACGGAAAAATCATTCGCTCTGGCGGTAAAGTCGTAAAGAATGTCGCTGGTTATGATATGAATAAGCTTTTTATCGGTTCAATGGGGACGTTAGGAGTTATTTCAGAGGTGACTGTAAAGCTCCGACCCATTGCAAAATGTGAATCATTGGTCCTTTTATCATTTCCTCAAGGGAATGCAGATGAAATTTACCGGTTTGCAGTGGAATTACTTGATTCAGTGATTGAACCTGTTTGTTTAGAGTTATTAAATCCAACAATATCAGAAAAGGTAATAGGGGATAAAAGCTATACATTGGCCATATCCTTTGAGGATGTTGAGAGCTCTGTTCGCTATCAGGAAGATTGGATTAGGGGAAGAAAACCGGAAAATGCAGCCCTTTCCATCCTTCCATCTGAAAAAGCGCAGGTCTTTTGGAAGGAGTTTTATCAAACAAGTCCAAATGGAGCTTTTGAACAGATAAGCTCTCCGACTGTAGCTTTAATGAAGATCGGTGTGGTTAACCTAGATGTCATCAAAATGATCTATGAATCTCAATTGATAGCGGATATGTACAATGTTGTGATTGATGCTCATGGAGGGTTAGGTCATGGTCTATGTCAGATACATATAAGCGGGACAGATGACGATGTTGTTAAAGCGGTAAATGAGTTAAGAGAAAGAGCTGTTCAGCTAGGAGGCTATGGAATTATTAAGCATTTACCATTTTATCTTCGCCAGAAAGTAAATGTATGGGGAGCTCAGCCTGCTACCTATTTTCTCTTAAAAGGCATTAAAGCGAAGATCGATCCATCTAGCATATTAAACAAAGGCCGATTTGTGGGAGGGATCTAGCAAATGAGTGTGAAAGAGCTTGATTTAAAGGAAGCCCTGCCTTGTTCAACGAATACAAGCAATTATCTTTGGTCTGACCCACCAGATGAGAATAAATGGGCGGACTGTGTACATTGCGGCATGTGTTTAGAATCATGCCCGACTTATGAGCACACTGGACAAGAGCAGCATTCTCCTCGGGGAAGAGTTTATTTAATAAAATCGGTCGCTGAAGGAAGGCTCGCGGTAAATGAACATTTTGTAGATCCTGTTTTTGCTTGCTTAGATTGTCGAGCCTGTACTACTGCATGTCCTGCTGATGTCGATGTTGGAGGGCTTATCGAAGAGGCGAGAGGTCAAATTCGTCAAGCTATGCCTCTTAAGGGCTGGAGAGGAACCGTAAGTAAATTCTTCTTGCATGGGGTGTTTCCTCATCAAAATCGTTTGGATTCTGTTGGTGGATTATTAAAATTTTATCAAAAGAGCGGGCTCCAAAAGGTTGTTCGTAAAACAAAGCTGATTCATATGATGCCGCAGCATTTAGTAGATATGGAAGCCATCATGCCTGAAATAAAAGTACCTGTAAGGAAAAAGTACAAGCAAGACGAAGTTATTAAAGCAAAAGGAAATCCGAAGCATGAGGTAGCAATGCTTACGGGCTGCATTATGGATGTCATGTTTAGTGATATTAATGAAGCGACGATTAATGTGCTAACACGAAATGGAAATGATGTAACGATTCCCAAAGAACAAACCTGCTGCGGTGCCTTACATGTGCATGCGGGCGACCGCGAGATGGGGAGAAAGCTTGCGAAACAGAACATCGAGGCATTTGCAAACGCTGAAAAAGTGATTGTTAATGCGGCTGGATGCGGTTGCATGATGAAGGAATATGCTGAACTTTTCCGGGAGGAGCCTGAATGGGGAGAAAAGGCAGAACTTTTTTCAGAAAAGGTAGTAGACATTTCGAAATACTTACATGAAACAGGCTATGAGAAGCCTAAAGCCACATTAAATACGAAAATAACGTATCATGATGCTTGTCATTTAGCACATGGACAAGGAGTAAGACAGGAGCCGAGAGAGATTCTGCTTGATATACCAGGAGTCGAAATGGTCCATATGCCAAATGCAGATCGCTGCTGTGGGAGTGCAGGGATATATAATATTACGAATCCTGAAATGGCACAAATGGTACTGGAAAGTAAAATGGACAATGTCCCTGAAGACGTCGAAATGATATCGATGGGGAATCCAGGGTGCATGCTGCAAATGGCAATGGGTGTACAAAAGTATGGTAGAAACCAAAAAGTTGTCCATACTGTCCAGCTTCTGAACTGGGCTTATGAAAAAGAAGACAGTCAGAAGGAGGAAGGGTAATGGCAGTGAAAAAGCTGAAGACGAATGACGCCCATATTAATCATTTAGCGAATATTGTAGGCGGCTCCCGATCTATCCTTTATCAAAAAGAAGATTTGCTTGCTTATGACTGTGACGGCTTTACGATTCACAAGCACCTGCCAAAAGCAGTTGTCTTTCCGAAGGACACACAAGAGGTTGCCGAAATTGTAAAATACTGTTCTAAAAATGATTTGCCGTTTTTAGCTAGAGGTGCAGGTACAGGCCTTAGTGGTGGTGCGATACCCCTTAATAATGAAATTATTATTAGTATGGTACGAATGAAAAGACTGATTAGTGTGGACCTCGAAAACCGGAGAGCTGTCGTTGAACCAGGATTTATCAATTTAAAGCTAACAAATTCAATCTCGGACAAGGGGTATTACTATGCACCTGATCCGTCTAGTCAATCATGTTGTACGATTGGCGGAAATGTGGCAGAAAATGCTGGTGGTGCCCATTGTTTGAAATATGGAGTGACGACAAATCATATTCTTGGGCTTGAGGTTGTTTTGCCAAACGGTGAGATTATTGAAATCGGAAAAAATGGGATACCAGATGAACCAGGCTATGACCTGCTTGGTCTCCTGACAGGATCAGAAGGCACTTTAGGGATCGTCACAAAAATTACTGTCCGTATTTTAAAAAATCCAGAGGCGAAACAGACGGTCCTTGCTTATTTTGAAAAGGTGGAAGATGGAAGCCTTGCGGTATCTGATATTATTTCAGCTGGCATTGTACCTGCTGCACTTGAAATGATGGATAAAACAGCTATTGAAGGGGTGGAAGCGGCAGCTTTTCCTGTTGGGCACCCAAAGGATATTGAAGCAGTTCTGCTTATAGAAGTAGACGGTATTGCCGCCGGTATCGATGAACAAATTAACCAAATACTAGATGTTTGTAAAAATAGAAATGTACGTGAGGTTCGTGCTGCAAAGGATGAACAAGAACGAGAAAGATGGTGGGCAAACAGGAAAACTGGCTTTGGTGCAATGGGAGCTATTTCTCCAGATTACTTAGTTCAGGATGGCGTCATTCCAAGAAGTAAGCTTCCAGAGGTATTGAAGAAAATTAATGAAATCAGCAATGAATCCGGACTTAGAATCGCGAATATTTTTCATGCTGGAGATGGCAACTTACATCCGCTTGTACTATTCGATGCTAGAAAAGCTGGAGAAATTGAAAGAGCGCTAGAAGCGGGAAGTGCCTGCTTAAAAGCATGTGCAGATGTAGGGGGAACAATCACGGGTGAGCATGGCGTTGGAATCGAAAAAATTGAAGAAATGCGCTATGTGTTCAAAGACGAGGAAATTATTGCTCAAACAAACATAAGGGAGGTTTTTAATCCCGATAATCTATTAAATGCTGGGAAGTTGTTTCCGTCGCCTGGGCGCTGTGTTGAAATTAAAATGGAGCAAAAATCGCTCACTCACTAATTCAAAGTACATGGCCATTTGGGGCTACTGCAGAATAATAATGCAAGCCCCGTTCTGAAATAATCTTAGTTTAGACAGCCTGAGAGAAGAGTCATGTTATAATTACGTGTTAAATATTCTGAATATAAATCATTTTTAGAATATTGTAATCGTATTTATGCTTGGGCTGATGGGATGTTCTTCACTAAGTTATTATAAATCATCGTGTATTGCCATCCAGAATTATTGTTTCATTTATGAAAAAACAGTAGGAGGGGATTTTTTGTGAGTACGGGAATGTTGTCATTTTTATCTCTTTTACCAATTATTGCTGTAGGGATTTTCTTAGTAGGGCTGAGATGGCCAGCGAGTAAGGCAATGCCGATTTCTTATTTAGTAGCTATTGGACTAGCATTATTCGTATGGAAGGTACCCGGTGCAAATGTAGCGGCTGCGTCTATCAATGGCCTAATTGTTGCGGGTACACTTTTGTTTATTATTTTTGGAGCGATTCTACTACTGAATACACTACAGGAGAGTGGTGGTATTCGAACGATTCGCAATGGTTTTACTGAAATTTCAGCAGACCGGCGTATTCAAGTCATTATTATTGCTTGGTTATTTGGTTCATTTATTGAAGGTTCAGCTGGTTTTGGAACGCCAGCCGCAGTAGCAGTCCCTTTAATGGTTGGTTTAGGATTTCCGGCAATGGCTGCTGTTGTTGCGGGGATGATTATCCAAAGTACACCGGTCTCTTTCGGTGCTGTAGGAACTCCGATGTTGGTTGGTGTGACTTCGGGGTTAAGTGCTGATTCAAGCCTAGTAGATAACCTTTCTACTTTAGTTATATCCATTGGGGGGCAAGTGGCGATTCTCCATATGATTGCAGGAACACTTGTACCACTATTCGTAGTCGCTGTAATGACAAGATTTTTCGGGAAAAACAAGTCCTTTACAGAAGGGATTAAAGTATGGAAGTTTGCAATTTTTGCTGCTTTTGCCATGACTATTCCATATGTAATCGTAGCGAATACACTTGGGCCAGAATTTCCATCTATGACTGGTGGATTAGTAGGGTTAGCGATTGTCGTTTTTGCAGCGAAAAAAGGCTTCCTTATGCCGCCAAAGGATGAAGTTTGGGATTTTGAAGAAAAGTCTAAGTGGGATCCTGAGTGGGTTGGATCCATTGAGATTAAGGATATTGCTCATAAGAGTGGAAATATGAGTATGTTCCGTGCGTGGGCACCATATATCCTAGTTGGAATCTTCCTTGTTTTGACTAGATTGAAGGCGCTACCGTTTATGGGTTGGACACAATCTTGGACATTAAAGCTAGAGAATATTTTTGGTTCAGGTATTACGGCAAGCTTTCAGCCACTTTATTCACCAGGAGCAATCTTTATTATTGTTTCGGTGATTACATTCTTTTTACATGGTATGGGAGGAAAAGAGTACAAACGAGCTTGGTCTCAATCTGCCAAAACAATGGTAGCTGCATCAACGGCCCTTATCTTTACGGTTCCGATGGTTCAAGTGTTTTTAAATTCCGGTGGTGGAGCTGCTGGGTTTGAGAAGATGCCCATTGAGTTAGCAAATGGTGTTGCTGCTCTAGCAGGTGAATACTGGCCATTATTCGCGACGTTTATTGGTGGTATTGGAGCATTTATTGCTGGAAGTAACACCGTAAGTAATATGATGTTCTCGCTATTCCAATATGATGTTGGTACACAAATTGGTGTTGATGCTACATGGATAGTAGCCTTACAGGCAGTTGGAGGAGCAGCTGGTAATATGATTTGCGTTCATAACGTAGTGGCTGCATCTGCTGTTGTTGGTCTTGTTGGAAAAGAAGGGGATGTTATTCGAAAAACATTGTTCCCGTTCACCTATTATGCTTTATTGGCAGGGTCAGTTGGCTATTCAATTGTATGGTATTCTCAGAAAGGAATTTTCAACCTAGGTTCCTATATTGCAGTGGCCAT
This sequence comes from Bacillota bacterium, assembly GCA_023387295.1. Taxonomy (GTDB): domain Bacteria; phylum Bacillota; class Bacilli; order Bacillales; family Cytobacillaceae; genus Cytobacillus. The sequence goes on from JAEWIG010000109.1 coordinate 9,445, forward strand.
TGCGGTTGCAGCAGTATATATTATCGCAACGAACAATCGACGTGCAAAACAAATACTACCTTACGATCCACCTGTTGCAAGATAATGAACTGAATAATGAAAAAGACCGCATTCGTGACAGTTCACAATGCGGTCTTTTTATAAGCTTCTAATAATAAATCAACAATATGGATAGCGCGCATTGTGTGAGATAATCCCTCGCGTTCAATGCCGAGCTTCATTTGGAGAAGGCAGCCAGGATTGGCTGTAACAATAGTTTTGGCAGCTGTTTCTTTCACTCGAATCATCTTGGAATCTAATATTTTCATCGACATTTCGGACTCAACGATATTGTAGATACCCGCCGAACCGCAGCAGCTGTCGGCATTCTTCATTTCACAATATGTTATCCCCTTGATGGCTTTTAGAAGAATACGAGGCTCGCTTTGGGTTTTCATGACATTCCGTAAATGACAGGAATCCTGATAGGTAATAATTTGTGAGGGCAGAGAAAGCTCCATTTCATGAAACCTGAGTTCGACTAAAATAGCAGAAATGTCCTTTAGCTTTCTTGAAAAAGCGGTTGCTCGTTCTGCCCAATCCTGTTCGTCCTTAAGAAGATGTCCGTAATCAATAAGGAAGGCACCACATCCTCCAGCATTTGAAATGATATAATCGGCATTTGATTCTTCAAAAGCAGTAATATTCCTTTTTGCCAAATCTTTCGCCGTGTTTTTTTCCCCACTATGACCGTGGAGGGCACCGCAACAG
>JAEWIG010000085.1 GCA_023387295.1 Bacillota bacterium
TTCATAATCTTTTTCGGTGCTGGGACATATGTATACATAACGAAGGATGCCGATGTTGGCGTAAAAAATGATAGCCAAGCAAACTATCAATTATCATTAGAAATGGATGAAAATGGTGTTTTCGAAACCGAAGCTACGATTCAAGTGAAAAATAAATCAGATCAAGAGTGGAATGATCTAGTTTTTTACTTTATTCCAAATGTATTTAAACAAGGCCATTTCTTCTCAGATATAAAAAGCTATTCTGAAATTGATATGAAAGAAATTGAGATTAATGGTCAAGAAGCTTCTTATACTTTAGTTTATGATACATTTATAGTCTCCATACCTGATGAGATGAAAAAGAAGAAGACACATATGGTAAAGGTTAAATACTCCTTCACTTTACCTGAGGAGGGGGCGCGATTTTCTAAAGAAAAGGAAAATTATTATTTAGCCCAGTGGTATCCAATGGCTGCTACATTTCAGAATGGGAACTGGAATAAAGAGCTTTATTCCGATCGATTAGAATCGTATCATACTGATTTTTCTAATTTCGAGGTTTCTTATAAGCTCCAAGATGGATATTCGTTTATTTCAACAGCTGATAAAGAAGGAGCACTCGGTCAATCGGAAGGAAAAGTAAAAATAAAGAAAGTCAGAGATTTCTTTATTGCTATTGTCAAAGATATGGATATGTACGAAACGGAAGCAGAGGATGGTGTGAAAATTCGTCTATTTACGAAAGATGATCACCATAAAAGTATTGAAGATTCACTTGACTTAGCAAAAGATGCACTCGTTTTTTATCAAAAAAACATTGGGAAGTATCCGCATCAACAGTTAGATGTTATTTTAGATAATGGACTGTTTATGGAGTATCCTGGGATCGTAACGATTAATCCGTATATACAAGACACATATTTTTATCGGCTTTCGATTGTACATGAAATAGCCCATCAATATTTTTATGGAGTCGTATCAAATGATCCTTATCATGAGGCTTGGATTGATGAAGGAATAACTGAGTTTGCGACATCGATGTATTTTTATGTAGCTAAAGATCAGGCTGAAAGACAAGCTTTTAGTATGCCTAAGCGTAGGATGGATTGGATTAACGAACTTAATTTTGGTCGACAGTATTCAAATGTGTCTTTAGACAAAGTAAAAAGTACAGGATACATTTACGGACAGCCAGCTTTGGAACTACACAAGATGATAAAGGATAAATATCTATTAAAAGGTGACGATGAAAAAACGGTTGGCATGCAATTCTTATCCGATTACTATCATCAATTCCGTTATAAAGAAGTAAATACAGATGAGTTTGTTCAGTTCACTAGAGCATATTTTCATGTACCAACGGGATATTTTAATGGCTGGTTATTTACAACGAAAAAATAGGGGCTGTCCGATTAGTGCCTGGCACCCTCCTTCCAACACGATTTATAGATGTGATTTCTCGAATTCTCATCTATAAACGTGTCGGAGGTGCCAGGCTCTTCATTTTCGGACAGCCTCTTATTCAATAGAATCAATAATAATTTGTTTGCCTTTTAACTTAGGTAGTTGAATTTTTAATAGTCCATTTTGATAAGAGGCCTTCACCATGCTCTCATTAATTGGCTGAGGTAGAGGGATAGTTCGAGTAGATTTTTGCATTGCTCGTCTCCTCTTTACAATATTTTTGTTGTCATCTTCTTCTGTAAAGGATTCTACCGAATGGACTGAAATAGTGATGTAGTTACCAAGAATATCAAGTTGAATTTGCTCTTGATCCACACCTGGAAGCTCCGCAGTAATCATATAATGTTTATCTGTTTCTTCCATATTTATTGGAAAAGGTGCAGAGAATGGAATGGAACTTTTGAAAAACTCATCCATTGTTTGTAAGAGTCCTTTCATTGGTCTCTCATGAAAAAAATTGTTCATCGTTCTCATTAACTCTCCAAATGGTTCATCCTTCTCTTCCCTATTTCTCTTCTTCTCCATTGATATTACTCCTCTCAACTGCGATTTTCTCTTTATAGATCACGATATTATATGATGCAGAGTAGGCGTATGTTCATTCGTTATGAAAAGAATATTTTGTTTCTACTTTTTAGATGTTAATAATTTTGGACAATTATTTGAACGATTATTGACAATAGCGATTCGCGTGATCTGCATCACTTTGAATGAGTGATATAAATTGTAAGCTAATCACTGTGAAATGAATGAGAGAGGGAGATGCAAATGTTTTGCTATCAATGTGAACAAACACCAACTGGGGGATGCAAGGTTGTTGGTGTATGTGGAAAAGATGAAACGATTGCTAGTTTGCAAGATACAATTATTTTTGCGCTTAAAGGAATTGCAGCTTATCGAACTCATGCGAATCAACTAGGAGCTACAGATCCATTTGTTGATGCTACTACGCATGAAGCATTATACATGACACTAACAAACTCAAACTTTAATGTTCAAGAACATATTGATATGGCAATGAAAGTTGGACAATCTGCAGTAAGAGTAATGGAAATACTAGATGAGGCACATACGAAAAGATTAGGTATCCCAGAGCCTATTCGTGTTTCTCAAAACAAAATCGAAGGAAAATGCATCGTTGTTACGGGCCATAATTTATTTGCATTAGAAGAGCTTCTTAAGCAAACAGAAGGTATGGGTATTAATATTTATACCCACTCAGAAATGCTTCCTGCCCATGGTTATCCGGAACTTAAGAAGTATCCTCACCTAAAAGGAAATATTGGTAAGGCTTGGTACGATCAACGTCGTTTATTTGAAAAGTTCCCTGGTGCCATCTTAGCAACAACGAACTGTGTCATGCCGATTAAAGGTTCATATGCTGATCGGATGTTCACTTATGAAGTTGCGGGTCTAGAAAACGTTTTAAAAATAGAAAATGATGATTTTAGTCCACTTATTGAACGTGCACTACAATTGCCTGAAGCAAATATTGAATCTGACGAAACACTCGTAACTGGATTCCATCATGAAACAGTATTAGGTTTAGCACCAGAAGTGATTGCAGCTGTGAAAGAAGGGAAAATTAAACGCTTCTTTGTCATTGCTGGCTGTGATGCGCCTGGAAAAGGTGGAGAATACTATCGTGAGCTTGCTACTTCTCTACCACCAGAAACGGTTATTTTAACAACCTCATGCGGAAAATTCCGCTTTAATGATGTAGATTATGGAGTTGTACCTGGAACAAATATTCCAAGATATATTGATCTCGGTCAATGTAATAACTCTGGTTCTACTGTGAAAATTGCTAAAGCATTAGCAGATGCATTTGAATGTGAAATTAATGAACTTCCAGTAAGTATCGTACTATCTTGGTTCGAACAAAAAGCCGTAGCGATCCTTTTAGGCTTATTTAGCCTAGGTATTCAAGATATTCGCATTGGACCAAAGCCACCTGAATTTATCTCAGAAGGCGTATTAGCTGTACTACAAGAAACGTTTAATTTAAAGCTAATTGGTACAGCTAAAGAAGATATGGCGGAAATGCTTCAGCTAACAAATGCATAATGAATAAATAAACGAGCAGAGAACTTAAAGACATCTAGTTCTCTGCTCGTTTATTATGAAGATTAAATGATTTCATCCAAAAGTTTTTCAGGATCGATAATTATGCTTCCTGCACTATCAACTTCAATTAATTTTTCTTTTTTTAGCTTTGTTAATGTTCGGCTAACGGTTTCCCTAGTTGTTCCTATCATATTCGCCAGATCTTTATTTGTAAATTCTCCTTTCAACAAATAGGAGTGATCTGTATGCTTTTGACCATGAGTTCGAGCCAAACGAACAAGTAGCTTAATAATTTGTTCGTAGGTGTTATTTAAAATTTTCTCTTCGAGACGCTCCTGTAAATCAATAATTTTTTCTCCGAGTACTTTAAAAACTTTAATGCAAAGCTCAGGGTTTTCTATTAAAACCTTCTCAAAATGGTCGATAGGAATAACTATTAATATCGCATCTTCAATAACCTCTGAAAAAGCAGGATAACCGCCTTTCCGGAAGAAGCCAACATGAGGGAACATGTCTCCTTTTTTAGCGATATTGACTATTTGTTCTCGTCCGTTTATATCACTTTTATAAATCTTTATTTTTCCGCTATTGATAAAATAAACATTTTCAAGTGGGTCGTCTTGCATAAAGACATGACTACCTTTTTTCCATTCTCTTGTTATCGAAATTTCAACAATTTTATCCATTTCTTTATCGTTTAAATCTCGGAATAAAGAGAATTGCGAAAGAACCTTTTTAATCATTGTTAATTCCATTTTCTCACCTCAGTTGGACATTCCATTATTAACACTATTGTAACAAAAAAATACCAAGATTAACAAAGCCAATCTATTAACGAATATTAATGATACCAGGATGCTTATAAATTTTTCAATTTATTGCTATTAAATTAATAGACAAGTTCCACTTTAATAACGAACGCTTATTCGCTAGAATAGTAGATAATGAGGTGAATAAAATGAATGTTCGTAAAAGCTTGCAGGAAATAATTGCTAATTGGAAAATAAGTAAACATTTTAATGAGCATATTGTTCATTGGCATACGATAGAAGAAAGAGAAGCGAAGATGGGAGAACTTCCATCAGATATCCATCCGTCATTAAAAGAGGCTCTGCAAAAAAGAGGAGTCAATTTATTATATACTCATCAAAAATCAGCCTATGAAAGGGTAATGGCTGGGAAGAGTATTGTTGCGGTAACACCTACAGCATCTGGAAAAACATTATGCTATAACCTACCTGTTATACAAACTATTCTTAATCAACCCACTGCAAGAGCACTCTATTTATTTCCGACAAAAGCGTTAGCGCAAGACCAAAAAAGTGAAATAAACGAGATGATTGATGAGGCAGGATTAAATATAAATAGCTATACTTACGATGGTGACACACCTGCAAATATACGTCAAAAGGTCCGGAGAGCAGGTCATATCGTCATTACAAATCCAGATATGCTACATTCAGCCATTTTGCCACATCATACGAAATGGGTTTCATTATTTGAGAACTTGAAGTATGTCGTTATAGATGAGCTACATATTTATCGTGGAGTTTTTGGCAGCCATGTTGGCAATGTCATTCGGCGCCTGAAGAGAATTTGTCGTTTTTACGGCAGTGACCCAATATTTATCTGTACTTCCGCAACAATTGCCAATCCTCAGCAATTAGCAGCTCAGCTGATAGAAAAGCCAGTTGAGCTTATCGATAATAATGGGGCACCGAGTGGAAGGAAGCATTTCATTTTTTACAATCCTCCAATCGTTAATAAACCACTTAACATTCGAAAAAGTGCTACGTTGGAAGCAAGAAATATCGCAGCTGAACTATTAAAAAATAAGATTCAGACGATTATTTTTGCTAGAAGTAGAGTGAGGGTTGAAATTATTCTCACATATTTACAGGAAGTTATTAAACATAAATTAGGTCCTAAGGCTATTCGTGGCTATCGTGGTGGATATTTACCTACAGAAAGACGTTCAATTGAAAAGGGATTGCGTTCTGGGGAGATTTATGGTGTTGTAAGTACAAATGCACTTGAATTGGGCGTTGATATCGGGCAGCTCCAAGTATGCGTGATGACAGGCTATCCTGGGTCGATTGCGAGCACTTGGCAACAGGCGGGTCGAGCTGGTAGAAGACATAGTGAATCCCTCGTTATTATGGTAGCAAGTAGCAGTCCGCTTGATCAATATGTCATTCAAAATCCAGATTATTTTTTCAATAAAAGTCCAGAAACAGCACGAATTAATCCAGATAACTTAATTATTGTCATTGATCATATTAAGTGTGCCGCATATGAGCTTCCGTTTACTGTAGGGGAAAAGTTCGGTTCGTTTGAAACAGAAGAAGTGCTCGAATATTTAGCTGAGGAAAGAGTACTCCATCAAAACGGCGAAAAATATTACTGGATGATTGATTCCTTCCCAGCTCACAATATTAGCCTACGATCAGCCTCGCAAGAAAATGTTGTTATTATCGATCGTACGGATATTGCAAACGTGAAAGTAATCGGTGAAATGGATCGTTTTTCCGCCATGACATTATTGCATGAGGAAGCCATTTACCTTCATCAAGGTACACAATATCAAGTTGAACTGCTAGACTGGGAAGAAAAAAAAGCTTTTGTTCGTGAGGTTGATGTTGACTATTTTACTGATGCCAATCTTGCTGTTGAGTTAAAGGTGCTAGAAGTTGATAAAAGCCGTGACACGAAAAATGGAGAGATTGGATTTGGTGATGTATCTGTTACCGCAATGGCGACCATTTTTAAAAAAATAAAGTTTGAAACACATGAAAATATTGGATCTGGGCCTATTTCATTACCAGAGGAAGAACTCCATACAAATTCAGCTTGGATCTCACTACATGAGGATGTTTTATTGGAGAATCGAGAGCAATTCGAACAAGGTCTCATAGGTACTGCCCATGTTTTAAGACATATTGCTCCACTATTTGTTATGTGTGATCCACAGGATATTCATGTGGTACCACAAGTGAAGGCAGCCCATAATGAAAAGCCAACGATTTTCTTTTATGATCGTTATCCAGGTGGGGTAGGACTGAGTGAGAAAATATATTTGGAGATTGAGCAGGTGTTAAAAGGGGCAAGAGATATGGTGAAGAACTGTCAATGTGAAAGTGGATGTCCTTCCTGTGTCGGTACTGAAGCAACTAGTAATGTGAAAGAAAGTGTTTTATCATTTCTAGAGAGCTTTAAAGCACGGGATGTCACAATGGGTGAAAATTATGTCTATTAAAGCGAAGCTTAGTCGTTTAAAACCACATCTTTCACACCATTCGAATAAACAAGAAATTCATAAAGAAAAGTGTGAAAGCACATTAGAAATTCCCTTTCTTGAAAAGTGGGAAAAAGAAGGGGTAAAACCGTATTATTTTGATGGAAGCTATTGCTTGGTAAGAGAGAGGGAATATCCGATTCGGTATCAGCATGGCAAATATGCCTTCTCAAAATTTTTAGAGGTCATTGATGCATGGAATAGCACATCTGTTACCCATCCTCTATCAGCTAAAGGAAATAAGGCAGAAGAATTATTTTTCTTCGATACTGAAACGACAGGGTTAGGTGGGGGTGTCGGAAATTCTATTTTTATTCTCGGTCATGCAAGCGTTTCGAAAAACACTGTCATTTTAAAGCAGCATATTCTTCCACAACCTGGTGCGGAAATCCCGCTGTATAATAGTTTTTTAGAAAGTGTAAATTATGAAACAATGGTTACTTATAATGGTAAGGCTTTCGACTGGCCACAAGTCAAAACACGTCATACGCTAATAAGAGAGCATGTGCCAAGGCTTCCATCTTTTGGTCATTTTGACCTGTTTCACGCGGCAAAAAGGATGTGGAAGCATCGGCTTGAGCGAATGAAGCTTTCCATTGTTGAAAAAGAAGTCTTAGATTTTGAGCGCGTAGATGATATCCCTGGCTATCTCGCACCAATGATTTATTTTGATTTTGTTGAGAGAAGGGACCCTGAAGGAATGATTGGGGTTCTAAAACATAATGAACAAGATATTTTATCGTTAATTAGCTTGTATACACATCTTTCAGCTCAAATACTGGGCCTTGATAGTAACCAAACAACACGTGAGGTTTTTGAAATAGGTCGATGGTTTTCACATATTGGAGAATCTTCGTTAGCACAACAAGCATTTAAAACGATTACTGACGGTGAAGACATAGAATCATACTATGCAAAGCATGCGCTAGCATTTGAATATAAAAAGCAAAAGCAATGGTCTAAAGCAGCTGAGCTTTGGGAAGATGTTCTAGGGAAAGGGCTTAATGAAATTGAAATCGAAGCTTGTATTGAACTAGCGAAAATTTATGAGCATCGAGAAATAGATTTACATAAAGCTCTCTTTTTTGCTGAAAAGGCAGAAGTAATTTTTCAAGATGATTTGAAGATAAGACAATCAAAATATATGATTACAAAAGAAGAAATCGCCAAACGACTAGCTAGGCTCAATTTAAAAATAATTCGGCATAAAAATTTTTTGTCAAAATAGGTAAATTCATTAGTACAAGATCCTCCTTTTATTCATAGGTTGTTAATGTAAATAATTTCATGAAAGGGGATCTCAAAATGTATTGTGGACCAAGACCAACACATGTCTTACCTGCAATTGTTTCACCAACAAAATGCTGTGTGAATCATACTTTCCAAAACAATATCGTTCCACATATTCATCCTAGTCATACAACTACTGTCAACCATGTTAATTACCAGCATGTACATTCATTCCCGCATACTCAATCGGTAGTGAATAAAGTAACAAATCAACAGTTTGTTACTGGGGCACCTTGTCAAGGGGCTGCAGCACCAGGATTCGGTGGACCAGGATTTGGAGGACCAGGAATGGGTGGACCAATTCCAGGACCGTATGGTGCTCCAGGACCATATTTTAGAAAATAATAAGAAAACAAGGGCATATATTGATATGCCCTTGTTTCCTACATAGTGAGGCAAGTAAAATGGCAAAAGTAGCAATTATTTCAGGCTATAAAACATATGAAATTAGTATTTTTAAACAAGATGATCCCGCGGTTCGATATATAAAAATGGCTATAAAACAGAACCTTCTTTCTTTATTAGATGAAGGGCTTGAATGGGTGATTATCAGTGGTCAGCTTGGTACAGAACTATGGGCTGCAGAGGTTGTTTTTGATTTGCAGATAGAAGGTTATGAAGAATTACAGCTTGCTGTGATAACTCCTTTTCTAAATCAGGAGGAAAGCTGGAAGGAAGCAAACAAGGAATGGTACGAATCTGTTCTCGCCCAAGCAGATTTTATCGATTCTGTTTCTAGGAAACCTTATGAGAATCCGTCACAACTTCGGATGAAAAATCAATTTTTCATTGAGAAAAGTGATGTTCTATTATTATTTTATGATCCTGAAAAAGATGGGAGTCCGAAATACCTTTATGAACTAGCCAAAAGCTATCAAGAACAAAGCGAATATGATATTCGATTAATTGATTTTTATGATTTGCAGCTACTGGTAGAAGAGGACCAAACAATGATGCTACATAGTACTGAGAATTAATCCAAAAGAAAAATTGACAAAAATGCTTATCTTTGAAAAAATAGTACTAATGATCGTTAACATAGAGGTGATTTGCATGCTTTCTGATAAAGTGAAACTAACGGCAAAAGATATTTTGGAAAAAGATTTTAAAACTTCCATGCGTGGTTATAAGCCAGAGGAAGTCGATAAGTTTTTAGATTGGATTATTAAAGATTACGAAACGTTCCATCAAGAAATTGAAGAATTACAGCAAGAAAATATGAGATTAAAAAAACAACTTGAAGATTCGTCTAGGCGTCCAGCTCCAACTACGCAAACTGCAGGTACGACTAACTTTGATATTTTAAAAAGACTTTCAAATTTAGAAAAACATGTTTTTGGTAGTAAATTGTACGATTGACAGTTCTTCTCTCAATTTCTTATTGAAAACATTTGCTATTTACAAAGAGATTAAATATAATAAGCTTTGTAATCATTAATAACGTTCGGGTAATCGCTGCAATAAGCTTAAGCACATTGCAGAGGAAAGTCCATGCTCGCACAGGCTGAGACGCCTGTAGTGTTCGTGCCTAGCGAAATAATAAGCTAGGGCAGCTTAAGCTATGCTTGAGTTGACGGCAGGGAAAATGCCTAAGTCCTTTGGATATGGCATGAATACCTTGAAAGTGCCACAGTGACGGAGCCTTTTCAGAAATGAAAAGGGTGGAACGAGGTAAACCCCACGAGCGAGAAACCCAAATTATGGTAGGGGCACTTTCTCTCTTGGAAATGAACAAGGAGAAGGACAGGTAAATACACCTGTAGATAGATGATTACCACCTATGTACGAGACTAACGTCGATGGAAGTACTAAGGAACAAAACATGGCTTATAGAACGTTATTAGTGAGCAAATTATGAATAATGACAATAAGCTCTCCTTTTTTAAGGAGAGCTTTCTTGTATTCTATCCGAAAAAAATATATCATTAGAGAATAAATACATATCTAAGATTTATGTCGATTTTTGTCTTATTTTCAAGTGTTGTTGCTATTATAAGTGTGAAAATAGAGGAAACTTATCAACTTAGTCGACTTAGGAAAGAATAAGGATGAAAGTATATGTTAATGTCGAAAATGGTTTTCACTCACATTAAAGAGGGGATTCTTGTTTTAAATAATGATTTGGCGATCATTAATATTAATCCATGGGCCCAAAAAATTACTCTCTACGATGAGGAAAATGTTAAAGGAGTAAAGTTTTCTACTTTATTTAAAAATAATTATGATTATCAAATGCTACTTACCCAACTTCAAGCAAATGAGAAGTGGGAAGGTGAGGTTTGGAAAAAGAGAAGAGACGGTGAAATATTTCAAGCATGGATAAATATTCACGCTGTTTTTGATGAGAATAACAATATTCTTCATTATTTAGTTGTGCTTCGAGATCAAACAAAACAGCAGATTATTCAAAATGTCACGAAGCTTGCAAATAAGGTGCTTGAGAATACGAGCGAAGGGATAATGGTAACGAATGCCCAAGGGAAGATTATCTCTGTTAACCCAGCATTTGAAATTGTAACTGGATATAGCTCAGAAGAAGTTATAGGCAAAAATCCAAATATTCTCCAATCAGGTGTTCATGATCGACAATTTTATAAATCGATGTGGAAGCAAGTGAATGAAGAGGGCTTCTGGAAGGGTGAGATTTGGAATAAGCGAAAAAATGAAGAGATTTATCCAGAATGGCTTACAATTTGTGAAATTCAAGACGACCTTGGAAAACTCATAAACTATGTTGCTGTCTTTACAGATATTACGGAACGGAAATATGCTGAGGAGCAACTTAGATATTTAGCTCATTACGATTCCTTGACAGGGGTAGCAAATAGATACAGTTTAAATAAGCGCCTCGAGGGATTAATACATACAGCTGAAAAATACGGGCAACAATTGGCTGTTCTATTTCTAGATTTAGACAGATTTAAGCAAATTAATGACACACTCGGTCATAATTATGGAGACTTATTATTAAAAAGAGTATCCTCAAGGCTAAAAGGATTAATTAAAAATAAGGATATGATTGCCAGATTAGGTGGCGATGAATTCGTCATTATTTTATCAAATATAAAACATCCGAAAGAAGCTATCCATATTGCATCGCGAATAATTGATGCACTTTCAAAATCCTTTTTTTTAAATACTCATGAAGTATATATTTCTACGAGTATTGGCATTAGCTTGTATCCTTTAGATGGAACGGATATGGAAACACTATTGAGAAACGCTGATAAAGCGATGTATGAAGCAAAAGCTGGTGGAAGAAATCAGTATGAACTTTATTATGAGGAGCTGCATAATAAAGAACCGAATCAACGAAATATAGAAAATTATTTACGAAAAGCATTGGAACGAAATGAGTTTTATCTTGTTTATCACCCGATGATGGATGTACAATCAAATGAAATCGTTAGCGTAGAGGCACTCGTCAGATGGAATCAAGAAGAGCTAGGAATTGTCTCTCCTGCAGATTTCATTCCATTAGCAGAAGAAACGGGCTTAATCATTCCCATAAGTGAGTGGATTATTAATAAAGCTTGTGAAGATTTAAAAACACTTCATGTAAATGGCTATCCAAAATTAAGGATGAGCATTAATATTTCAGCGCTCCATTTTAATCAAGAAGGATTTGTTAAATCTGTTGATAGTATTTTCCAACACACGAATGTTAATTCTAATTATATAGAGTTCGAGCTAACCGAAAGTATGATTATGCCAAAAGCAATTGAAACAGTTGATAAGCTTGTAAAGCTTAAACAGTTGGGAATAAAAATATCAATTGATGATTTCGGCACAGGCTACTCGTCTCTAAGCTATTTAAATCGTTTTCCAATTGATACATTAAAGATTGATCAGAGTTTTATTCGAGGATTAGCGGTTTATAAGGAAGATAGTTCGATTGTAGAAGCGATTATTATGATGGCACATCGGCTAAATTTATTAGTAGTAGCTGAGGGTGTTGAAAATCATAAACAGCTAAATTTACTTAAAAAGGAAAATTGCGATTTTATTCAAGGATATTATATTACAAAGCCAATTGAACTGGAACAGCTGTTTGAATTTCTATACAATTGGGAGCAGGAATTATTTTAGTAAGGGTGAAAATATGACAATGTATGATATTATTGCAACATCTGCAATGGGACTTGAAGCTCTTGTTGCAAAAGAGGTACGTTCATTAGGGTATGATTGTGAAGTTGAAAATGGTCGTATCACATTTAAAGGTGATGAGACTGCAATTGCGCGAGCAAATATGTGGCTTCGAACGGCAGATAGAATCAAAATAAAGATTGGCGAATTTAAAGTGTCAACTTTTGATGAATTGTTTGAAAAAACGAAGGCACTTCCTTGGGAGGAGTTTTTACCAGAAAACGCTGAGTTCCCGGTCTCTGGTAAATCGGTTAAATCAAAGCTATTTAGTGTCCCGGATTGCCAAGCGATTGTTAAAAAAGCAATAGTTGAGAGATTAAGAAATGCTTACAAAAAATCAGGCTGGTTTGAGGAAAATGGCCCACTATATAAGATTGAAGTATCTCTCCTAAAGGACACTGCACTTCTCACTATCGATGCGAGCGGAAGTGGATTACATAAACGGGGATACCGCGCAGGACAGGGAGAAGCCCCGATAAAAGAAACATTAGCTGCAGCACTTGTTATGCTTACAAATTGGACATCAGACAAACCCTTTGTTGATCCCTTTTGCGGTTCTGGAACCATTCCGATTGAGGCAGCATTAATTGGTCAAAACATAGCACCAGGCTTTAACCGTGATTTTGTTTCGGAATCATGGCCTTGGATCTCACAGAAAGTATGGGATGAAGCGAGAATGGAGGCAGAAGATCTTGCCAATTACGATCAGCCACTAGATATTACCGGTTCTGATATTGACCATCGAATGGTAAAAATTGCAGAGGAAAATGCATTTGAAGCTGGGCTAGGGGATTTAGTTGCGTTTAAACAAATGCAGGTTAGCGACTTTACTACCACGAAGGAATATGGTGTCATCGTTGGGAACCCACCATATGGAGAAAGACTTGGAGATAAGGAAGCAGTACAGAAAATGTATGAATTGATGGGTAAAGCGTTTCTACCACTTGATACTTGGTCCATTTATATTCTTACTTCCGATGAGGATTTTGAAAAATTCTACGGGAAGCCAGCAACAAAAAAACGAAAACTATTTAACGGTTTTATTAAAACGGATTATTATCAATATTGGGGTAAACGCCCACCGCGTGAGAAATAAAAGTTTAATCAAATTCGCTCATACAATCTGCTGATCTTGAATATGATAAACATATCTATCAAATTCGCCTTGGTGTATTTGCACCCAGATTTTTATCGAGCTAGCTCGATAAATTTCCCTTGAAAAATCTGAGGCATCCGCCGGAGGCTTTAACTTTATTCAGCGAATTTCATCTTGTAATTTTATAGAAGTGAGACACTCTTATTTCTGCGATTACTCTTTGTAAGAAACAATTTCTGAATAAAGTTAAAAGAGGTCAGGAGGGCTCCTGTTGCATTATTCATCTATTGATTTTAATAAAATCTCTCAAGTATTAACAGAAACACTTGAAGTTGTAAAAGCAGAACAAGATTCATCTAGTAAAGCATTAAGACAGCTAGAACATGCACAAAATGAACTTCAACAGGCGTTGTCCTTTTCGTTATCGTTCATTCATAAATAGAGGATGTCTTTCCTTGCTTGAGGACCTGACTATTTGTTAGGTCCTTTTGTCTAGCTTAGGCTTTTCTAATTTTCTATTGACACTTTTCGATATTACGATAAAATTGATTGATGTTCTTTTGTATAGGCTGTTTTCGTAAAATTTGTTGCTTTTAGTGCAAAATTTATAGGCAAAACAACAATAGATGCGAAAAATGATTTTATATAACAATATCATTAAGCAGATATAAATGGTTCTATAATAAAGAAAATTACTTCTTTTCAATGTACGGAGGGTTACTATGCAAAATGGATTACCATTTTCATTGTCTAAAAGTGAATCTTTTTATGATAAATTAGGCGAATGGATTGGCGATGTTTTTTACGATATTTTACCAGAAAACGGTTTTGAAATGCGTGATGAACAGATTTTTATGGCCTTTCAATTAGAAAAGGCATTTAAAGAAAAAAAGGTCATTTTTGCTGAAGCAGGGGTAGGCACAGGAAAAACAATTGTCTATCTACTTTATGCTATTGCTTATGCACGTTACACCAATAAGCCAGCCATTATTGCTTGTGCTGATGAAACACTCATTGAGCAGCTTGTAAAAAAAGAGGGCGATATTGCGAAGATTGAAAAGGCCTTACAATTGAATGTAGATGTAAGGCTAGCAAAATCTAGAGATCAATATTTATGCCTAAATAAATTGGACAAGCTTGTTGCTAGTGAAAACAATGATGACATTAACTCTATCTATGATGCTCTTCCAGATTTTGTCCATTCAGGATCATCCATGCAAATGTTTGAAAGATATGGTGATCGCAAAGATTATGCCGAACTAACAGATGATAAATGGGAACAGGTTTCTTGGGATCCGTTTCAGGACTGTTTTACATGTGAAAAGCGTCATCGCTGTGGACAAACATTAAGTCGGGATTATTATCGAAGCGCGAAGGATATTATTATTTGTTCACATGATTTTTTTATGGAACATATTTGGACGAAGGAATCAAGAAAACGAGAAGGGCAACTTCCGCTGTTACCAGATAGTTCATGTGTAGTATTTGATGAAGGTCATTTATTAGAGTATGCCTCGCAAAAGGCATTGACATACAGATTTACTGAGCAAACGTTAGAATCGCTTTTGACAAGATTAATGGCAAACGATGTAAGAGAAAAGACGTTAAACCTTATCGAGGAAGCGATCGTGCAAAATGAACAATTTTTCTCATCTTTAACTCATGCATCATCTAGCTCCGATAGTTCAGAGAAATTGGCAATATCCAAAACACCAACTGTTTTAACAGAAGGGAAAAAGTTATGGAGCTTGATTAATTCCCTCGAGGAAGAACTTGTGTTTGAAAGTGAAATGTATGTCATAAATGAATATGACTTAAAAATAGTTGAAGAATATTTAGAGCAAATATCCTATTCACTTTCACTTTTCCTTAAAGAATTAAAAGGGATTACATGGTTCGAAGAAAATAACGGAGAACGAACTCTTGTAATAATGCCACGCATGGTTGAAGATATTATGCGAGAGGAAGTATTTTCACAAAAGAAACCATTTATTTTTTCATCCGCCACTTTATCAGAAAATCAATCATTTGACTATATGGCTAAGAGCTTGGGAATTGACAATTACTTATCCTTTTCAGTTGCTTCGCCGTTTGATTATGATGAAAATATGGTTATTGAAATGATTGAATTTCCTGCAGGCGACATAAGTGCAAAGCAACAGTATGTACATGCTCAGATTGAAGAAACGAATGGCAGGGCGCTAATTTTATTTTCCAATAAAGTTGAGCTCTCTAAATTCAAACATTATATAAAAGGAAAGACAGATCTACCTATTTATTTTGAAGGGGATGCTGAAATTAGCACACTCGTTTCTCAATTTCAAAATGTTGAGAATTCTGTCCTTTGCTCAGTTCATTTATGGGAAGGTTTGGATATTCCTGGAAGGTCGCTGGAAAATGTCTTTTTATTTTCACTTCCTTTTCCACCAAGTGACCCTGTTTTCGCTGCTAAATATGAAAGTGTAATAGACCCTTATAGAGAGGTTGATTTACCTTATATGATTTTGCGTTTAAGACAGGGGATTGGTCGATTAATTCGCACGCATGAGGATAAAGGGAATATTCATATCCTACTTGAGGATAATGAACAGGAAGAAACGATTGACTTAGTGAAAAAGGTTCTACCGACAACCGCGGTTATGAAAAAGAAATAAATAGAAATCGGTAAAAAAAATCCGCAGTCAGTCTGCGGATTTTTCCTTTTGTTCAGCACATTCAAAACAGAATGCTTGCTGTTCTTCAGTATGAACACCATAAAAAAAGCCATCAATACAATAAAGGTCTTTGCCACAATTGCAACATGTATTAACGAGTTCTTTCACATTTTCACTCCAAGCTTTCTCTAACTATGGTTTTGCTTTTCAAATAGAAGAACGTTGCGATTGAGCTTGCAAATAAAAGGCAAGCTGCAATGATATAGCCTGTTCCAAAGGATACTGCTAATACTCCAGTAACTGATGAGCCTGCTACAACTCCCAGTGAGAAGAATGCATAGAAGAGCCCGAATGCTTTTCCTCTTGTCTCCTCATCTGTATTTTTAATAAGAATGGCAGATACTGATGGGAATAAGAAGGCAAATCCAGCTCCATATATTACCATGCATAAGAATAAAAAGGGCAATGTTGAGGCAAACCCAAGTAAGACTAAAGCAACTCCAATGGTGCTCATCCCAATCATCATTATATTTTGCTGTTGATAATGATCGAACATCCGGTTGGTTGGTAGACCAAAAATAATGATTGCTGTAATTCCAAATGTGCTAAGAAGCATTCCGCTAAAGTGAGAACCGAACTGCAGTGATTCTACTTGTAATGGCAGCATATAAGCTAATACACCTTGAGCAAACATAAGGGAAAAAGCTCCTGTATAACTAATAATAAGCATTGGTGATTTCAGAATGGCAAGTAAAGTTTGGATAGGTGGTTCAATTTTTCTAGTGATTCTTGTTGTATTCTCTTTGAGAACAAAGAAAGAAATGAATGCAGTCACAATCATTATAAGGGCAATGATGATAAACACCCACTCAACACTATACTTGGAGGCAATGATTCCCCCAAATGCAGGCCCAATGATGGCGGAAAGGCCGACTGCTACACCAGATATGGCCATCGATTTTCCATGTCCATCTTTCTTTCCGTGATTAGCAATAATCGTAAAAGCTGCAGGAACTAGGAACCCACTAAATAAACCGTGAATAAATCTTACTGCCATTAGTTGATTCGGTGTAGAAACGATTGTGTAAAGCAGTAAAATTGATCCGGTAAAAATCAGACCATAATTTAAGACTTTTTTAGCACCTTGTTTATCAATCCAATAGCCAGCTAAAATGTTCCCGAACATATTGGTAAAAGAATACATTCCCACCGTTAATCCAATTATTGCTGGTGTTGCACCCAGACTTTTTGCAAATGGACTCATAATTGGAAGTTGTGAAAACATATCAATAAATGAAATTAAGACAATAAATAAAATAAACTGTTTCATAGCATCTCCTAAAATATTGTTCTGTCTATTCCTATTATAACTGTTTTAATTGTTATTAGGCTACTAAATAAGTTTATCAATAGTGGGATAAAGGCAACAGCTAATACTGTTGTCTATTTTTTGTGGAATCCAAATAATTTAGAAAAATATGATAAAATGAAAGAACATTAGAATTTTTTAGGAGGAACTAGTATGAGTAAAACTGTCAACCAAATAGAAACTGTGAGGTTGAGGCTGTCTAAAAGGGGAGGGGGAGAGAGTAATCCTGTCGGAATTACAGCCCTTTATCACCAGATCTTAAAACAGGAGAGAAAAAGATGAATAGAATCTTTCCATATATTTTGATTGCAACAGGTGCTAGCTTATGGGGATTAATTGCATTTTTTGTTAAGGGATTAAGTGACTTTGGATTTTCTCCTATGGAAATTGTTGCGATCCGTGTAACCTATGCCGCATTAATCCTACTAATACTTGGATTCTTTTCCTTTCGAAATCAGATGAAGTTAAATAAAGCGGCAGATATCCGATTATTTATCGGGACGGGAATATTAAGTATTGTCTTTTTTAATTTTTGCTATTTTACAACGATAAGCCAAATGAACATCTCCATTGCAGTTATTCTATTATATACGTCACCAGCGTTTGTAACCGTATTATCATTTATTTTTTTAAAAGAGAGTTTAACTTTAACGAAAATAGTTGCAGTAATAGGCACGATTATCGGTTGTATATTAATCGCGGGGATATCTACTGGAGACAGCAATATAACAACGTTAGGGATTATAACTGGTTTAGGTTCGGGTCTAGGTTATGCGCTATACACAATATTTGGGAAATTCGCTCTGGAAAAATATCAACCATTTACTATTACAATGTACACCTTTTTGATAGCTGCAATAGCCCTTATTCCAACAACACAGCTATGGGAAAAGATGGATCTTATTTTGAATCCATACGTTTTATTTTACGGGATTGGATTAGCTTTTTTTCCAACTGTTCTCGCTTTCATTCTTTACACTAGGGGACTTGAGAAGATAGAAGGAAGTAAAGCGGCAATTATTGCAACTGTTGAGCCAGTTGTAGCAACAATGTTAGGTGTTTTGTTATATGGTGAAAGACTAGGGGCAATTCAAATTGCTGGAGCGTTATTAATATTATGTTCAGTCATTATCGTAAATATTTCGTTTCGAAAAAAGCAGGTTAGCTCAGCGGTATAAAGCGAACCTTCGATAAAGCAATAAAAAAACACTCCGAGTGGAGTGTTTTTTTATTGTACTAATTAATTTACCAAAGTTTAAATCCTTTTGTCCCTGGAGGAGCATTTTGGATTAAATCAATTAATGGAAGTGTATATGCAAATAAGATTAATGCTGCAGTGATACCAAGCCATAGTTTCCAGTTATCGAAAACCATAGGCGTTTTTTCAGCTTCTGCTGCAACTTCACCGACTGGGAATTCCTCATTACCTTTAGGTGCAAAGAATGCAAGGTTAATAACAATGTAAAGCATAATAATGATGGAGAAGAATAGGATTGAACCACCAACAGCTTGAGCGATTTGGTATGGTACCCATTCAGCTGCTTGTGCTGCACCGCCATAATCAGAGAATGAAGAACGACGTGGAGCACCTAGTAGTCCTGCAGCGTGCATGGCAGCTGACATGAAGAACATGCCAATTGCCCATGTATACCCCTGGATTAAAGCAAGTTTGTTCATTTTCTTCGTAAATGTTCTACCAGTTAAATGAGGAATTAACCAATATGCAATACCGAAGAAA
>JAEWIG010000093.1 GCA_023387295.1 Bacillota bacterium
ATATAATTTTAAAAAATATGATAAGTATTAACAGCTAATCAAATTATAAAAGTCACAATACCTATATTAGCATATTATTTTGTGAGGATTTTTCAAATGGAAGATATGAGATGCTAAAAGTATAAACATTTATATGATAAATTAACCTTTCTTATAGGAAATTAAGCTGAAAAAATAACCAAAAAATCTATCTTTTATTTATATACCCACTTTTTAAGTGGGATTTTATTTTTTATCGAACTTTTTTATTAAATTGTGACATAAATTATTCTCTCTATGATTTTGTAACATTTGAGTAATTGAGTCTCTTCTTAGGCGAGAGTTTAATATGTGAAGTGTATCA
This sequence comes from Bacillota bacterium, assembly GCA_023387295.1. Taxonomy (GTDB): domain Bacteria; phylum Bacillota; class Bacilli; order Bacillales; family Cytobacillaceae; genus Cytobacillus. Next base: position 344 of record JAEWIG010000093.1, read on the forward strand.
CATATTAGTGTCTTGTGATTATCCAGAAAGGACATAAAATGATACGAAGGTATTGCAGAGAAGGGAGACTAATAATGATAACTATACAAGCTCCAATGCTGAAGTCTATAAGCAAGGAAAGAGAAACGATTTATTCATTTTTAAGAGTAGCTCTTCAATGTCCGTTAACAACTGAGATACTACAGCACTGGAAGGAAAATTTCTCATCAGAATTTAAAGCTGTGTTAACAGAAGAAAATGAGGAGTTACGTTTATTCTTTGAACGTTTAGAAATGAAAGCGTTTGATGTAATTGTTGATGAGGAAAAAGAAGCTTATTTAGCGACTTTTTATATTTTTAATGAAGAAGGTAAGGTACCTGCTCCACCATGGGAATCTGTTTATATGACAAGAGATAAATCTCTGTTTGGAGAGCCAGCCTTTCAAATTAGAAAGAAATTAGCAGAATTTGATTTGCAATTTATCCATGAGAATACAGATCCAGACGATCACATTTCGATTGAATTAGAGTTTATGAATTATTTAATTAACTATACACTCTCTGCAAAGGAAGAGGCAAGAGAGGAAGACTATGCCAGAGGTGTTTACACACAGTATTGGCTGATGAAAGAACATTTGAACAAATGGATTAATCCTTTTACGAAGGATATTCTCTCTTCTAATACAAGTAATTTTTATAAAGGTATTGCCACCTTATTAAGCTTATTTGTAGAGGAAGATTTTGAATATATAAAAACAATGAAGGAGGAGCTAGACAATGAGTGAGAATTTTTTTGAAAAAATCTCAAATGCAAAGTTGAAGCGCCGCTCATTTTTAAAGTGGTCAGGTGCCGTAGCTGCACCAGCAATTATCGGAGGTACTGCGGTATCAAGTAATCTAGTGAAGAAAGTAAGCGCAGCTAGCTCAGATAGTAAAGTAGAGACTACAGTCATTCCAACATGTAGTACATTAAACTGCGGAGGAAAATGTTTAATTAAAGCTCATGTTGTAGATGGGCAAATTGTCCGTATCAGTACGGATGATGATCCGAGAGATGAAAATGCTGATAATGAACAATATCCGCAAATCCGTGCATGTGTACGTGGTCGTGGATATCGTAGACATATATATTCGCCAAATCGCATTAAAAAGCCTTTAAAACGTGTTGGTAAACGTGGTGAAGGAAAATTTGAAGAAATTTCATGGGATGAAGCGATTAAAATTATTGCGAAAGAAAATAATCGCATTAAAGAAAAATATGGTCCTGCTTCCCGCTTCAGCTTGTATGCAACGGGGCAAACTGGGCAAGTCGGTAGTGGAGATACCGTTATTCAAAGATTGCTTGCATTAGATGGTGGATTTTTAGGTCGTTATTCGAACTATAGCTCTGGTCAACATGGTGCAGCAACTCCATTTACTTTTGGTGTTGGCGCTGCTTCAAGCAGTCTTAACACATTATTAGATTCTAAGCTAATTATTTTAAATGGGATGAACCCTGCTGAAACCATTTTTGGTCATTTTAATATGTACTTACGTATGGCAAAGGCAAAGGGCGCTAAAATTTATGCAATCGATCCAAGAAAGACGGATACAGAGGTTTCCCTAGCAGATGACTGGTTCCCTGTAAAATTAGGAACAGATAATGCTTTAATTGCTGCTATGGCATACGTAATGTTTACGGAAAATCTACATGATAAAAACTTCTTAGATACGTATTGTATTGGTCATGATGAAGAACACATGCCAGAAGGTGTTCCTGCAGGAGAATCTTATTACAGCTATGTAATGGGTGTAAAAGATAAAACGCCTAAAACACCGGAATGGGCAGCTAAAATAACTGGACTTCCGGCAAATCGTATTAAACAATTAGCTCGTGAAGTAGCAACGACAAAACCAATGGCTTGGATTCAAGGAAATGGTATTAATCGACATATGAATGGCGAGCAGTTGTCTCGTGGTGGCTCACTTGTCGCAGCATTAACAGGTAATATTGGAATCAGTGGTGGCTGGGCTGGTCCTGGTGCTGCCGGTTCAATTATTAAATATGAAAAATTCCCAATTTCTGAAAATCCTACAGGTCTTAGCATTCCATGCTTCAAATATACAGATGCAATCGTACGTGGGAAAGAAATGGGAGCGGCTGATGGTGTTAAAGGTCTTGAAGAAGGACAAACATTACCTTCTAATATCAAAATGATTTATAACATGGCAGGTAACTGCTTAGTAAATCAGCATTCCGATATTAATAAGACAATTGAAATATTAAAAGATGAGTCATTATGTGAGTTTATCGTAACGTCCGATATTTACATGACTCCATCTGCTAAATATTCCGATATTGTTCTACCAACATGTACGTTCTTTGAGCAAAGCGATTTAGTTCCACCATGGAGCTACGGTCAACACATTTTCCTCTCACAAAAAGTAGTTGAGCCATTATACGGTTCATTAACAGAATACGAATGGATGTCGAAATTAGCTGCTGAGTTAGGAATTGAACAAGAATTTACTGAAGGTAGAACACAAGATGATTGGGTTAAATGGATGATTGAAGAATCAAGAAAGAAAGATCCGAAATTCCCATCATATGAAGAGATGCAGAAAAACGGCGTATATAAATATGAAGATATTACCGTCGTTAAGTTTGAGGATCAAATTAAAGATCCTGCAAACAACCCGTTTGAAACACCATCTGGAAAGATTGAGTTATTCTCTAAAGCCTTATTCGATATGAATAACCCTGAGGAAATTCCTGCTATTCCAAAGCATGTAGCAGTAGAAGAAGGACCTGAAAGTGAATTAACGAAAAAATATCCACTACAAATTTTTGGCTGGCATGTGAAGAGACGTTGTCACTCTACTTGGGAAACAAGCGATTGGATGGAAGAAGTTCAAACACAAGAGCTTTGGATCAATCCGATTGATGCGGAAAAACGCGGTATTAAAGACGGAGACAAGGTTGAAGTTTATAACGATCGTGGAAAGTTTGTTATTTCAGCTAAAGTTTCTAGCAGATTCATGCCAGGGGTAGTTGGCTTACCACAAGGTGGCTGGTATACCCCAGATGGAAACGGTATTGATACACGAGGGGCAATCAATGTTCTTACTACTCTTAAAGCTTCACCGTTCCATTGTAATCCTCAACATACCAATCTGGCAGAAGTAAAAAAGGCGTAAGGAGGAATAAAGCATGGCTCAATTAGGATTTTATATAGATCAAGCTCGTTGTAATGGCTGTAATGCATGTGTTGTAGCTTGTAAAGATAAAAATGATAACCCAGTTGGCGTTAATTTTCGACGAGTATATGTAAATGAATCTGGTCATTTTACGATGGACAAAGATGGAGCTTGGGTTAATAACGTTACGGCATTTAATATTTCCATTTCATGTAACCATTGTGATGAACCGGGATGTGTCAAGGGATGCCCAACTGGTGCAATGCATAAACGAACAGAAGATGGCGTTGTCGTCGTTGACCATGAAAAATGTGTCGGCTGTAAATATTGTACATGGAATTGTCCATATGGTGCTCCACAATACAATGAAGAATTAGGTATGATGACGAAATGTGATACATGTCTTGATTTAAGGGAAGCAGGAGAAAAGCCAGCGTGTGTTGCAGCTTGTATTATGCGTGCCATTGATTTCGGACCAATTGATGAGTTACGTGCGAAATATGGAGACCTTGCTGATATTAAAGGCTTACCTAGCTCGAAACATACAAAACCAAATCTAGCGATTAATCCTCATAAGGATGCCGCTAAATAATAGATTAGGGAGGGATTAAGATGCATGAATGGCCGTTGTTAATATTTACAATTTGTATGCAAGCAGCTATAGGAGGAATGGTTGTACTATGGTTCTTGCATAGAAAAGTTGAAAAAAGTGATGTGGATTCTAATAGCGCTGTCAAAATCCCAATAATTGTTATTGCTGCTTTATCAATTATTGGATTAGGTGCTTCATTTGCCCATTTAGGAAAACCGAGTCATGCTTTTAATGCAATCCTAGGATTTGGACATTCTTGGATGAGTCGTGAAATTGTCATTACAGGATGCTTTATCGCGTTAGTCTTTATTACACTTGGGTTATTCTTTGTACAAAAGAGAGTAAACTCTTGGTTAATCCTTGCAACAGCAGTTGTTGGTTTAGTCGATGTTTATGCGATGGCAGCTGTTTATTCTACTACATTTGTAAACGGTTGGGATAGCGTGAATACGTTCCTAACATTTTATGGAACAACCTTTACTTTAGGTGCTATTTTAATCATTAGTCTCAAAGCAACTTTTATCAAAAATGCGGATGTAACGAAAAAATTATTTAAAATTGGTTTCTCTATCGCTGCAGTAGGTATTGCCTTCCAATTAATTGGCGCCGCATTATTGGCTGCATTTAATGGAGATGTTACGCTGATTACTGGTACTGCGGCATCTGCGAACTTAGCAGAATACCAATCAATCATTCTTACTCGTTGGGTAATTGAAATCATCGGAATGGGTATTTTCGGTTTCTATGCGATTTCTTCTAACAAAAAATCAATGGCAGCTGTAAGCTATGCAGCTTTAGCAGCTATTCTTGTCGCTGAAGGCATGAGCAGATATGTATTTTATGTACTAGGTGCTTAAAAAAATAGATGATAGAAGCTTCTCATTAGTTGTGTAAACTTTTGAGAAGCTTCTTTTTTAATTCTTGTTTATAACTAGAATTAAAAATAATATTGCCATACACTTAGTAATAATAAATAAATCGATTAATTCAATACTAGAGGTAAAAATGAAGAGATATAAGTTGAAAAAACAATTTAAGGGTTTCAAAAAAGGATCTCAGTTTTATCTAATAGCTGAATCTGAGTTTATCGGAGTAAAAGAATTTGTATTACGCCCTTTCGATTTGACGGTCAGGGTTGAAGTTAGTGAAAAAGAGTTGAAAACTTATTTTATCGAAGATTAACGAGCAGGTCGACTAGGAACCAACTAAATATGCCTGTTTAATGCCCGAAGCTGACGTAATCCCAATAAACCAACTTTACGCTTGTGATTTATGGTGGAATGGACATTTACCTTGAATGGGCTCGATATCATCACTAATAAAAAATTGCTTCCATTCATTATGCGTTGGGTCGCCGAAGTGGCCGATATCTGGATGCTTCGGCAGCTGATCCCAAGCTTCTACACGTGTACGAACTTTTTCACGCGACATAATCCCGCCTAATTCAGTGCCTTCTAATCCTTCAAATATCTTGCGTGGCTGGAATCCAAGAACCATCGAATTTCCTAGATGCCTTGTTTTTCGCTTCTTATAGGCAGGTGCATTTCCGAACACAAAAATGGGCTCTCCATTGAATCGGAAATCCCATAAATAGTGGTCTGGGTCGCGCGGACGGTCTTTTGGCCATTCAACTTCATCGACTTCATGTAAGTATTGCAGGATCTCCCAAAATTGCTTTCGATAATCTTCAAGAGAACCCTCTTGCTCAAAAGGCTCTACAAATACAAAGAGACCGTGTCTCTTGTAGTTTGGTACTTGAAATAAATCTAGAAAGCCCTTCAAGGCAGACGGTAGATTACTCCAGTTGTCTTGATTGATATGAGCATAGCGAAGCTCCCCTTTCAGTTCGCCGTTCATTCCAAAATAACAGGGAAACGTTTTATCCGTTACCGTGTTATGAAACGTTTCGTATTCTTTATAGAGCCAACTCGGCAAGTCTGTTCTAGTATGAAAATCTTCTTTTGTTAATAAAGCTTGCTTCTTAGAATTCATCCGATCGCCTCCACAATCTTACTTATTATCTTTAATTTATTCCAAACTTCCTGAAACAATGATGTTCAAAAAAACATAGAGCATTTTAGGGATAATCCCATCAAGGCTTGAATATAGATGATTACATATGGTTGCAATCTGCATTAATAGGGAATTTGGTGAAAATCCAAAACAGCTCACTTCTACTGTAAAAGCTACGAAACATTCGCTAACGTCACTGGGGAACTGGGAAGGCGGGAATGGAGTAGGTTTGAAGCTTTAAGTCAGGAGACCTGCCATATACCTGTTACAAGTCTTTCGGTGAGGAAAGTTTGTTATCAAAAATTGTGTACAGTTTGTATGCAGAAAGGCGCTTCTTGCAATTTTATTTCGATTGCAGTGGAGGTTTGTCTTTTTTGGTAACTAGAGTCCTTGCAGAAGCAAGGGCTTTTTTTATTGCCTAAAAGCAATTAAAAAATCACCGGGAAATTTACATAAGGAGAGGTGATTTTCAATCTATCTAATTTTCACAAGAAAAAATTATTAAATGCTTTTTTAAAAAAACAGAGAAAAGGAGCGATCGAAATATGAAGAAAATTTTAAGAGTCCTTCTAGTATTCTGTTTAGCGTTTTCCATGTTGTCTATTGCAACGCCTTCTTTTGCAGAAAATACAGAAAGTCCTACTGGGTATATTACGATGTCTGTTGATTTGAATACACTGGGTGCTGGGTATCTCTATGAACCTATTAAAGTTCCTTTTTATGAAGGAGATACTTATGCAGATGTGACGAAAAGGTTTTTAGGTGATTCAAACTATCATAATACTGGTTCAGCGACGTCGTTTTATTTGTCGAGAATTAAGTTGAAAGATCCTTTGAATATCCAGGTTCCGCAAATTTTGCTAGACGAAATGGGGATGACCAATGACGACATTATATCCCAGGAATTAAATGAACCGGGTTTCCTTGGAGAATTCGACTACTATTTTATGTCTGGATGGATGTATTCCGTAAATAATGTTTTTCCGAATGTCGGTGCAGGGGCAAAGGAGCCTCAAGATGGTGATGTGACGAGATGGCAATTTACCCTTACTGGTTATGGTGCTGATTTAGGTCAGGATAATTCAGAATGGGGGACACCATCCCTTTATATTGCAGCTGATAGAGGAGAGCTTCTCAAAAAGGTGGCAGAAATAAATAGCGCCACGAATAAAGTGGAGCTTTTAGCAAAGCCGGGCGTTCTTACAGCTTATAATAACGCAAATGCTGCACTAACAAACCTTACGGCTACACAAGACGAAATTGATGAAAAATTGACTGACTTAATGACTGCTTTGGAAGGTTCTGGCACCGGTCAACCTCCTAGCAGTATGGATATTAGCACACAACTGAATGATAGTTTAGCTTCCATGGTGGATACGGTTCCTTCACCAAACTTCGGTACATTTTCCGGTGAATGGACAGTTCTTTCTTTAGCGAGAGCTGGATACGCAGTCCCTGAAAACTATTATTCTGATTACTATGACCGAATTGTAAATCATGTACAGTCTAAAAAGGGAGTGCTATCCACTTCTAAGTATACAGAGTATTCTAGACTCACACTTGGACTAAGCTCCATTGGAAAATTAAGTACGGATGTTGGGGGATATAATCTTCTAGAATATCTAGCGAATTATGACAAAACAGTCAGTCAAGGTATTAATGGCGGTATCTTTGCCTTGATTGCATTTGATACAAATAATTATGAAATTCCTACTATAGCGGATACAGCAAAACAGGCTACCCGTCAAAAATACATTGATTTTATTATATCGAGAGAAGTGAAAAAAGGTACAGCAGATGCAGGCGGCTTTGCTTTATACGGATCAGTACCTGATCCTGACATAACAGGAATGGCACTTCAGGCACTTGCCCCCTATCAATCACAGCCGGATGTTGCTGCGGCAATTGATAGAGCGGTAAATAAACTGTCATCGATGCAAAAAGACAATGGTGGTTATATTGCTTTCGGTACCGAATCGAGCGAGAGTATTGCTCAAGTCGTTGTTGCCCTTACAGCTCTTGGAATTGATCCAGCAACCGATAGCCGCTTTGTTAAAAGCGGTGGTAATTTAATGTCTGCGTTACTAGCTTATTACGTTGAAGGCGGCGGCTTTAAGCATATCATGGCAGGTAACAGAGACTTTATGGCGACTGACCAGGGAACGTATGCTTTAGTTGCATATGATCGATTTGTAAAAGGAAAAAATAGACTTTACGATATGAGAGATGCATTTGAAAGCGTCGAGGAGCCTGGAGAACCAGTACCGGTAGAGGCAAAAATTACAATTAATGCACCAGATGAAGTAATGAGCGAAGCTGGTTCGTCATTTAATGCTATTGTAAAAACTGATGCATTCCCTTCTGGAGACTATAAATTAATGGATGGCGTTATCAATATTCCGGATGAATTAAGCGTCGTAGATGTATTAATTTCAGACCGCATGCAAGGTGGATCTCTTGCTTGGAATTACCATGAGGCTGATAAGAAGTTGCGTTTTGTCTATACCAACTCTGACTTGAAAAATATCACATTAACAGGAAAGGACTTCCCAGCAGAATTATTAACGCTTAAATTACAAGTGAAGAATACTATCGATCCGAAAACTACACCAGAAACAGAAATCGCTGTTGCTGGAATTAGCCTAATAAAGGCTTCTAATCTCTCGGCTTTTGATTTTGACATTTCAAATGCAGTAAAGAAAATTAAATTTTCAGGTACGAAAGCGATTAGTTTCAGAAATTTGTTTGTCGGAGATGATGTTGACCTAATTCCTTCAAACAAGAAAGCTGTTGCTTTCACAATTGGCGATATTGGCAGTGGAACTAAGGTTCAATACAAAGGGACAGAATTGAGCTATTCGAGCGAAATGACAGCGAAACATGGTATGGATACCTATGTATTGATGACAAATGCGAATGAATCCGATTCAGAATTATTGAAACCGTCCAATTTTGAATTTTTAACAAGCCAATCAAAGACGATAAAGTTCGGTGATATTGATATGAACGACATTATTAATGCGCAGGATTGTTTGGATACGATCTCTGCTTGGATTAGAAAAACAAATGTGAGTGAAGATGAAAAAATTCTTCGCATGAACGTTACCTCTGATTCTAGAATTAATACTTTTGATGCACTTGCTATTATGGAGAATTATGTTTCGGGTCGTGAATTTGAAGTGATAGGAAAATAATATTTTTCCAGGATAGGGCCATTCAATTTTTGGATTGCCCTATTCTTTAAAAAGGAGGGGGATGCTTGTGCCCGTTTTCGGAAGCCTTCTAAAGAATGAAAATTTATTAAAGAAATCGGTCCTTATTATAGGTATGATTCTTATTTTGTTACTTATATCAGTTGCCATTTTTTTTAGTTTGAACGGTAAGGCTTTTTTTAAGGGTCTCTTTGCACCATCTATTACATTAGTTTCTCCTGCACCAATCGAGTCCTCTAATAGGAATGAAATTGTTGTTGATGTTCTGGTGTCAGATCTCCCAGACAATATTTATCCGGCTGCTAGCATTTCCGTTGATTTTGATAAAAATAAGTTAGAATTTATTGGGATAAAACAAGGGACAATGATGACTTTAGGAAATAAAACAGGTGATAAGCAAACATATAACATTCCCATTTGGAGCAGTGATCCAGAAGTATCAAATAATAATGGGCAAATTAACACGATGTACCTTGATATGACTGGTGGAAAGCATGCTTATGTCAAAGAAGGTTTTAATAAAGAAGATAAAAATATTTTGCTCCGTCTAACGTTTAAGCTAAGAGATAGCGTAGTTAGCGGTGAAAATTACAAATTAACAATCCGTGATGCGGTTATTGCTACAGTGGATAACGATACAAAGAGAACCAGCTTGGCGTCTAATCAGGACACACTAAAAACACACTCAGCCAAAATTGTTGTGAAATAAAACGTTTTAACTATTTCTATTTATTGGGTAATATAGGGATATATGTAGTTTAGGGGTGTGAAAAAATGTCCACAGTTCTTACCTATCTCGTTACCCTTATTGTCATTGTGATTTCCGTATTTATTACACTTTTATTCAAGAATGAACTAGAGCGAATGTTTGGCGAAAAAAAGGATGTGCTCGCTTTTCATATATGTAATGTCATTATTATCGTAATGGCTTCATTTGGAGCGCTTGCGGTTATGACGATTTTTGTAGCTGGGAAAGAATTCAATTATATCCTTCAGCCCTTCATCCTTCTATTCCTGATCTCACCTATATATATTTTAGGGCATCTTGCATTTGAAAAATATAACTCCGTTTACCGAAAATATGACACCACTGAAAACAGGAAAGTGATTGTCCTTAACGAAAAGTATGTGAAGAAGAAAAAGCTGCCTTCCGCGTTAAGAAATTATAATTCGATATTTAAGGAGAAATAATTGAACTTTTGTTCTGAAGGCTTTTCATTAGTTGGACAGACTTGTGAGAGGCTTTTTTTCTGTGGTAGCAAAATCGTCGTCGGATTCATTGAACAAGCCTCGATGTACGAAGTAATCGTAATATCCCCATATTCATAGAGAGTTGTATAGACTTTTCATGCAATTATTACATTGAAAAACTGCTATCTTATTAGTTGAATTTTTAATTGGTAAAATGCAATAATTGCACTATTGCTCAAAAAATGAAGGGTTCGAAAGCTTCATTGCACGAAGAAAATTAGCAATTAACAACTTAGAAGATGGAGGGTTTCGTGTGAATAAAAAGGCCGTGATTGGAAACACAATTTTGTTCATAGCGATTGTTGGATTTATTATTGGGTTCAATGCGCTATTCGGTGTGGAAAACACGCTAATCGGTGTTGCGACCATAACAGCGATGTTGATGTTATTGGAAAGAGATTTAACGATTCATCCCATAAGCAATACGTTCAAGTTGATTAGCTTGAATCTTGTCATTGGGATTGGGGCATTTATTGCGGATGTTAACATGTGGGCGGGGGTTCCCATCACATTTATCATCATGTTCGTGATTAGTTATTCATTGTCCTATAACCTGAGAAATCCACTATATTTCCCCTTTTCCTTACAGTATCTGTTTATTTTAGCTTTTCCGGTACCGCTTGACCTGTTACCTACTCGCTTAGCTTCATTAATATTTGGTGCGATCGCCATAATGCTTTTACAATTGCTCGTTAATAAAAAGAAGTTAACAAAAAGCGGGAATAAGAGCATTCAGGAAATTTGTTCGGCTTTACGAGTCAAAATTGATGGAATCTTAAATGGGGAGCCGAACGAGGAATCTGATGAGCAGATTTCAAAGGAAATCAGCAGCTTACGAAAAATGATTTTTGATCGAAGAGCCGATGAGTTCTATCTGACGGAAGAAGGAAAAATCCGCTTAAATATTTCTGCGGCTTTGGAAAGAATCAATGTTTTGTTACCATCAGATACGAAAAATGACGGTAATGAGGAAATTTTACATGATTTATCCCGTAGTCTAGTACTCATTGAGGAGTGTCTGGATGATAAAAAGAAATTGAAAGATTTAAGCCGCTTTTTCGATGAGATGGTGGAGAAATACAATCCTCAGAAGAACCAATCCCCGATGATGCTAAAAATCATCAGTAATATTGATTTCTTAATCGGACATATCGACGATCTTCATTCTTTACACAAAGAAGCCTATAACCTTGTTAAAAAGACGAAACAGATCCCTGAAAAATTTAGAAATCTGACTTTTGGGTACCAGAGACATCATACAAACTCGGTTAAATTTTCTTTTGCCATTCGCATTGCGATTGGGATGAGCTTGGTAGGTTTCATCGTTGATCTGTTTGAGATCCATGAAGGCCGCTGGATGATGTTCACTCTTTTATCATTAGTTATCCCGATTTATGAGCACTCGAGTAAAAGAGTACGAGATCGGATTTTTGCAACGATTGTAGGGTCTGTACTAGTTCTGATTGTCTTTAATATTTTCCAGACTCCTACGGCGAGGACGCTTATCTTGATGACGGCTGGTTATTTGATGACTTATGTTAAGGTTTATCGGTATAGCACGATTATTGTTACCTTTTCAGCCATTGGTTCTGCGACATTACTTACAGGTGCAACTGAGTTGTTAACAATCAATCGTGTACTGTTAGTCTTTGCAGGGACTGCGATTGCGCTGATTATTAACAAGTTTGTTTATCCTTATCAAATGGACGATGCAAATAAGGATCTTGAACGATTGTACCATGTAACACTTGAATCGATGTTAGATGAAGTGCGTAAATGGCTTCAAATGAAAGGCAATAGCCATAGCATCAAAAATCTGTTCATGACGACAACGATGATTGAAGACCGATTAGAATTGAATCTACAAGATCATGATCATCCTGAAGCTGTTGCTACATGGTTAGAACGAAAGCGTTCTGGGGCCATTAGTATTTATGAAATGTTCATATGGATTCAAAAGCATGGCATCTCTGATAACATTTCTTCCTTTATCATGGCAAATAGTAAACAATTTTTGAAAGCTAGTGCCCATGATAAAATCGCAAATGAAGTGAATCAGCAGATGCAACAAACCGAGAGCATGGAAGACAAAATTCTACTGAGCATGATTAATGAAATGTTAGATGTTAATGATATTAGCAATAAAAATGTTTCTATGTAGAGATGCTTTATTAATTTGAATGAGACAGATCCTTGTCCTACTTCCGATAAAAAAAGAGACTTCCCGCATTAACGCATGTTAATGTGAGAAGTCTCTTTTTTGATGAATTTGTTGTTGCGAGTCTCTAAGTAGTGAGCTCTTAATGGACAAAATAGAGATGGAGTATGTGCAATTGTCCGATAGAATGTTTCTTCCGATGATATTCGCAGATTAACGGGCAGGCCGACTAAGAACGCCACATCATTCCCGAAACATTCGTTTTGGTTGTGCGATATCGCACTTTTAGGGAATACTATTTTTAAACGAGATTCCAAGGTAGCGGAATAGCTTGTTTTGTAGAATGATTCTTCTTGTTAAAAAACTTTTCGGTATGTTATAATCCTCAACACTATTTTTAATATAGTGAATTGGAGATTAGATTGAAGGTAGGGTAATTATGAAAAAGCTCATTATTTCTAAAACACTTCTCTTTCTATTTATCATCCTATTTATTACAGGATTCTCTGGCATATTTGGAGCGGAAAATTCCTTAATTGGTGTTTCGATTGTTATTGCTATCCTGATGTATCTTGAAAGAGATTTGACAGCGAATCCTTGGAGAAACTTTTTTTGGTTGTTAAGTGTTAATGTACTTCAAGGAATCTTTGGCTATTTAGCTGTTATGAACCTTTGGCTAGCGATCCCATTGAATTTCATTTCGATGTTCATTGTTGGCTACTTTTTCACTTTTAATTTGAAGAAGCCGTTATTTATTGCTTTTGGCTTACAATATTTGTTTATTTTGACTACGCCGATCCCCTTAAGTGATTTGCCGCTACGTCTTCTAGCGTTAGCGTCAGGTGCGGTTATCATCATGGCTACGCAAGTAATTGTCAATAAAGATAAACTAGTGAAAGCCGGTAACAAATACTTCGTTTCCATCTGTGATAAGTTAATGAAGAAACTTGATCATCTTTCGGACGGTAAAGATTCCAAAGAGATTAACAAATCAATTGAAACAGATATAAAGGAATTAAGAAAAATTATCTATTTCAGACGTTCAGAAGGCTATTATCTTTCGAATGAAGGTCGTCTAAAGCTTAAAATATCTTCTTGTCTGGAAAAAATCTATAGACTAATTAATCGTTTTGAAGAAGTGGAACATAAAGAAGAAGTCATTACAGCATTTAAGTTGGAGCTACAACATGTAAAGCAATTTTTTGAAAATAAAACAATGAATCCTAGCTCACTCGATACATTTCGTGATTTAGGGATAAAGTTAAATAGTGTTTATATCACTGAAATCGTTCATTCATTTGAATTGCTTTATGATTTATTACAGGAAGTACAGGCAACAGATAAAAAAGAGTTAAACAAAATCGATAAAATTGTAGAAATCCCAACTACTTTTAAAAATACCTACAATCATTTTGTTAACTTTAACAGAAATTCTGTCAGATTCACTTATGCGATGCGTTTAGGAATTTTGATTACGGTTACAGCCTTTATTGTTGACTACTTTGCGCTAGAGCAAGGAAAATGGCTTTTATTTACGATTTTTTCGGTAACGCAGCCCTATTCTGAACAAGCGAAAAGTAGATTTTTTCATAGAATTACCGGTACATTCATTGGGGTGCTTATCTTTATTGTGTTATTTCATATCTTCACAGATACAACAAGCCGATCAATCATCACCTTAATCTTTGGTTATTTAAATAGCTATGCTGTTCATTATCGCAACATTGTTATAACCGTAACGGTTTCCGCTTTAGGAGCAGCCGCTCTAATTAGCGAGCCAAATGTTGTTATCATGGAAAGAGTCATTTATATCATTATGGGCGTTATCATTGGCTTAATTGCGAATCGTCTCATTTTTCCACATAGTATTTATAAAGGAACAGCTAGCCTTGTTCAAATGTATAAAGCTACCTCGAAAACATTAATGGAAGAAGTATATCAGTATATCGAGAACAAAACGAATTCACATAGCATTAATAATTTGTTTGCGATTACTTCTCTTATCGAAGATCGGATTCTTTTGAATAATGCAACGATGGAGTTAAAACATTCCGAACAATATTTAGAGAAGCAAAGAAAACTAAACCATAGTATTTACGAGCTTTTTCTACGGATCCAAAGAAACAAAATTGATCAAGAGACGGTCAAGCTAATGCTAGAGGATATTGACCAAATTCTGAAATCAGGAAATGACTTGGAGCTCATTATGAAGCAAGTCAAACAAGGTAGTACGGCTGTCGATAATATCGATGACTACATTGTCTTAAAAGACACGATTGAAATTTTTGAAGAGTTTAAGATCGTTTCCGAATATCAAGTCGAATTAGAGCCAAGAAAGGCATAATGATAACCTATCTTTTTTGCATAAAGAAAAGCCACCATATACAAGCTGTTGACGAATGACTTGTATATGATGGCTTATTTTTATGTGCAAACGCTAATGAAAGTTTTTTATGCTCTTAATAAACTCTCTGGCGCAATGTTTTGTAAAAAGGGACTCGGTTCGCCAACACTATATAGCTGCAAGTAATGCATCGCCCTAGTACAGGCAGTGTAGAATAATCTGCGTAGGGTCTCATCTCCGTAACTTTGAGCTGATGCATCATAGATAATGACGGCGTCGAATTCAATTCCCTTCGCCAAATACGCTGGGATGACGACAACACCTTGTTCAAATTCAAGCGAGCTACTCTTCACGAGTTTAATTCCATCGAGACTACTTAGGGCATCATAGGCAGCAGTGCTTTCGGCAGCGGATTTGCAGATGATGGCGATCGTATGATATTGCCGCTCTTGCAATTCTTTAATTTTTGCAGTGATGGAGCGGTGCAGCTCGGAATGATTCGATAATTGTGTTAGCATTGGCTTCTCGCCGCTCCGTTCAAACGTGGCAATCTGTTCGCCAGCAGGGACGAGTCCGCGTGTGAATTCAGTGATTGGTTTTGTGGATCTGTAGCTGCGGGTCAACCTGATCGTATCTGTTTCATCCGGTCCGTATAAGCTTGTTAGTGTATAAAAATCGACCATTTCACTAGCATGGGCGAATATCGCTTGGTTAAAGTCTCCAAGGACGGTCATCTTTGCAGCCGGAAACAATCGTTTCAAAAACTCGAATTGAAACGGAGAATAATCTTGCGCTTCGTCAATAAGTACATGTCTGATTGAGTTATTAGTTTGAAACCCTTGAATGAGCTCTTTTAATAATAAAAATGGTGTAGCATCTTCATAAAGCAGTTTTCCTTCATCCAGCATTTTCATCGTTAATAGGCAAATATCCTCCCATTCCTCCGGTTTGTTCCCTGTCATCCATTGATTAATCTGTTCCGGGGCAGTGAAAAGCTGCTTGTATATTCCGGTAAAATCGATGAAACGAAGCGTTTGAACCCATTTGCGTAGCGGCTTCAATTTCTTCCGAACAATCATCCGTCCGAGGAATCTGCTTTCACTTTCATATTCACCATCTGAAAAGCCTTGTTTTTTCTGTAATTGGGTATAAGCTTTTTGATACTCTTCTTTGCTCAGCAACTCAATTTCTTCCTCAACCCACGGCTTGTTCAGCTCCAGTTTTTCGGTTTCATTTATTCGCTCATTCAACCATTCTTTCAACTTCTCAATCCTGTTATGGAAGCGAAGGGAGGTGTCGATCGAATAAAACCTTTCCGCGATTTGTTTAGCG
The DNA here is from genome assembly GCA_023387295.1 of Bacillota bacterium. Taxonomy (GTDB): domain Bacteria; phylum Bacillota; class Bacilli; order Bacillales; family Cytobacillaceae; genus Cytobacillus. Next base: position 16,402 of record JAEWIG010000093.1, read on the forward strand.
GTGACAATCGGTTTTCCTCTGAATTTAACTCCTTTGAAAAGCATACCGGTTAATTCTAGGGACTCTCTGTATGCTTTGATCGTTTTGAAAAAATGGGTTGATGCCTTGAAGCGGATACCAGCGATCCTAGTTTGATAGGATGGATCGTCATTTCTAGTTAATACATATTCCAGTTGTTCGTAAGGGTTCTCGACGTGAAATGCGTTGCTTAGCCGGTGGTCCAAGTATTCCTGAAATGTGACCTGTTGCATATTTTCTTCGCCAAGTTCGGGCAACACATTGGATACGTAGCTATTAAACATAGAGTTAGGTGAAAAGAGAATGATTTGATCAGCTTTTAGCCAATCGCGATATTTATAGAGTAAGTAGGCAATTCGCTGCATGGCAGCCGATGTTTTACCGCTGCCAGCTGCACCTTGAACAATGAGCAGCCTCCCACGATCGTGCCGAATGATTTGGTTTTGCTCCCTTTGAATCGTAGCCACAATGCTGTGCATATGTTTGTCTGTTCCTTTGCCAAGCGCTTGCTGTAAAATCTCGTCTCCAATGGTGATACTCGTATCGAACATCGATTCAATCGTGCCGTTACGGATCAGGTATTGCCATTTCTTTTTGAGCTCACCGCGGATTGCTCCTCCGGGTGTCATATATTCGGCGGGCCCTGGGGGATAATCGTAGTAGATGCTTGAAATCGGAGCCCTCCAGTCATAGATTAAGAAGTTCTCCCCGCTTGTATCTGTAAGTGTGGAGACGCCGATATAGATCTGTTCCGAAGAGGAGTCTCCCTCTTCGGTGAAATCAATTCGTCCAAAGTAAGGCACCTCATGCATTCTTCGAAGTGCGGATAAGCGATTGTAAGCATGTCTGTGAGTGCTTTGGATGACACTTAGGTCTTGAGCTTGTTGTCTCAAGCCGATGATAGTCTCCAGATAATCATCGAAAGTATCGGTATTCACCTTGACGTCATCCCAAAAGTGTTTGCGAATACGGACGACTTCTGATCGCCGCCGACCTGTTTCGTCTTCCAGCTTGCTGATTTCCTCCCTAATTGCCGCGATTACACTTTCCAATCGTTCTTGCTCCTGCCGAAGTCCTGTGTTCATATCAAGCACTCCTTTAATAAAAATTAAAATGGGGGTTGACTTTAAAGAAAGTTATGATGTATAATTAAAATAAGGATAATTATACATAAAAAATAAAACGTGAGCATCTATATAAATTTACCACGTTTTCTCATTATTTTCAATATGATTTTGTATTTACCACGGTCTTTTTTGGCCGTGGTATTTTTGATCGGGATAAGGGGGCAGGGTTCAAACAG
>JAEWIG010000174.1 GCA_023387295.1 Bacillota bacterium
GGATAAATGTTTTCCCTACATTTCCAGTTATTCCGTGCCGTTCAACTACTAAAAGGGGTAGAACATCCTGCTGCAAACACGGCTGGACAATACCGTCCTTAACATTTAAGGTAAATTCCTTCCCTCCTGTTAAGTTTTGAAATGGGATGGCTTCGATTGATCGTACTTTTGCACGACTTCCAGTTGCATTAATTGTAAGCTCATTTCTAGAAACTGCTTTTCGTTTAATCGATTTTTTTACAGTATCGGGATATGTATACTGTGGAATTTCAATTGTTAATTCACCTTTTACTGCTGCCTTTTTCCCTGCTAAATATACTTGGTCAATTGTCATGTTCATGAGATCGCTAATAACAGTAATATCCGCTCTTTTACCCGGAGCAATGACGCCAATGTCTTTAAATCCAAAGTGAGTTGCAGGATTAATGGTAGCCATTTGGATTGCTTCAACAGGGTCAATGCCTTCAGCGATCGTCCGGCGAACAATATCGTTCATATGACCGTATTTTAGGAGGTCTGCAGGAATCATATCATCGGAAACAAGTATTGCTCTTCTAGAATCTAGACCTTCCTCGGTTATTGCGCGGATACATTCTGCCATATTTCTTTGCGAGGAACCTTCGCGCATAAAAACACTAACACCGTAGCGAAGTTTCTCTACCATTTCTTCTTTTGTCGTTGTTTCATGGCAAGAAACATGCGTTCCCCCACTAATAATATGGGCAGCAAGCTCTTTGCCGAATAAACCTGGGGCATTTCCCTCAACTGTTTTGCCAATGCTATTTGCGTATGCTACAGCTGCAACAAGATCATCAATCAGTTCTGGGGCATGCTCATAAACCGGATGGATATTACTAAAGCTTTGGATTTCTCCAATCCCTTGGACAAATGGATCTGAAAGTAAATCCTTCATATCCTTTGCGGAAACGTTATATCCGGAGGTTTCTAAACCGGGGGCGTCTGGAACTGCACAAGGAACAGTGAACAAAATCCGATTCGGTAGCGTTTTCGCTTCCTCGATCATTGATTTCATTCCTTGCACCCCAAGTACATTCCCAATTTCATGAGGATCACCAATAAGAGTAGTTGTTCCTGTCGGAATGGATAGCTTAGAAAATTCGGTACATGTTAGCATGGCGCTTTCAAAATGCATATGTGAATCAATAAACCCTGGGCTAATGAATTTTCCTCGGATATCTTCAACAACTGTTTTAGGTCCAATTAATTCTCTTGCGTCTCCGACCATTAAAATATATTCACCTTTTATAGCAACATCCGCTTCATAAATTTCTCTCGTTATCACATTGATGAAATAACCACCCTCTAATACTAGATCAGCGAACAGGCTAGGGTTTAGTAAAACATCGATTAATTTCCGATACTGTAATGCCTGTTTTATTTTCAATGCGTCCATTGCTCTATCCTCCTAACGTTGTTCCTTCTAAACTATCAATAATCCCAATAATCGCGGCATCTATTGGTGCCTCTTTATTTCGTATTGCTTTTGATGCCATGCTCCCTGTTACGAAGATCACGCGTTCACCAATTCCAGCACCAACAGTATCTACAGTAATGATTGGGCTGGAATTAGCTGTTCCATCTAACCCGATTGGTTGGGTAATTAATAGTTTAGTTCCGACAAGATTCTCATCTTTCCTCGTGGCAGTTACTCGACCAACAACCATTCCCATTTGCATTCTGACCGTCCCCTTATTGTTTAATCACTGAAATCGCCAGCTCTTTTGCCGTATCAAGGGCAAGGGGCGTAATGATCGTTTCCCTCGAAATGAATAGCTTTTTGTCATTTTGTTGATGGTAATAACGTATTGTTTTCTCAGTAATGACTGATTTTGATTGGATTTCACGATTAGAAGTAATGAAACTATCTTGCTCATTTATTAGTTGAATGCCCATTGATTTTAGCTCAGCTATTTGGTTTGACATTTTTCTTTTCAAAAAATGTGAACCTTTATCTAAGCCGTTAATTGTCCAAAGTGGATGGTAAGGATCAATTCCAGTTTTTAGTCCAATTACTTTTTTACCAGAAAAAAGTGCTTTCAAAATGAATCGGACAAACGGGTTTTGATCATGTAATAATAGAATGTTAGTCGCCATTGAAAATGAGAATATGGGAATCAAAATAGCATCCACTTTATCGAGGATACGGTCTTGTAACTGTGCTTTCGACAACCAATTGTCATTTTCGATTAAGTTGATTAATTGTGTTAGTGGGTATTCTGCTAATAATGAATCATCAGCTGAAAATAGGACTGATACTTCACCGTTTCGAAGGTTTTTGACATATTGGAGTCCTTCCTCCATTCCAATAAGATGAGAAGTAAGTAAAGCTAGAACCATTCGTTTCTTATTTACTTTAGTAGAGCTATTTCGGTAGAGTAGTTCATACAGAGTATGATTGACCATTTCACTCTGCTTGTTAGATCTCATGATTACTCACCAGTCATTTTTGATAACAGCACTCTTTCCACTTCACTATGTGGTCTAGGAATAACATGTACAGATACTAGCTCACCAACCCGATTTGCCGCTTCAGCCCCAGCGTCAGTCGCGGCTTTTACCGCTCCTACATCTCCTCTTACCATGACGGTCACTAGTCCAAAACCGATTTTTTCATATCCGCATATTTCCACATTTGCTGCTTTTACCATTGCATCGGCTGCTTCGACAGCACCAACCAAACCCTTTGTTTCAACTAACCCTAATGCTTCACCCATTGTTATTTCCTCCTTCATGATCTAAATGATTATTTGGATTTAAATCTAGGTCATTTGACTGCTCGTTCATTAAAAGCGATTTATTCTCAAGCTTAAATATTGGAATTAGTTTTGTGGCTATCTCTGAGTGCGCTCTGGGTATAACGTGAGAGGAAATGACTATCCCAATTCGTTCTGCTGCGTTTTTCCCAGCATCTACAGCTGATTTAACCGCAGCAACATCTCCACTAAAATGAACAGTTACTCCTAGATATCCACTTACACCGATAACTTTTTCAATTCCGATTATTTCTACATCAGCAGCTTTTACAGCAGCATCAGCAGCAGAAACAGCTGTTAAATAACCGACTGTTTCAATTAATCCTAGTGCTTGCAATGATAATTCCCTCCACTTCAGTAGGAATAATTAGTTCGTTCTTTCTGTTTCTTTCAGGATCTGTTCCGCTACCTGTGATATGGCTTCATTATTTCCGTACAAAAGTAGATAATTTTTCTCTAAAGCGAAGCCGAAAGTAAAATCGGCTAATTTCTTTAATAATCGGTCGAGTAATAAGATTGATGTGTAGGAGTCAATTCCCTCAATTGCCGCAACCGCCTCCACTTGCGTTTTTAAACCAAGCTGCTTCGTTAGCCACGGACTTGGAGAGGGAGTTTTATAAGCATTTACTTGTTTATAAGCATTCTGTGAGAGGGATTGGAAAATTGATTTTGTTGCCTTACTAACGATTTCTGAATCATTTTCATAAAGTTCAAGAGCAAAGCTTTGTTTATTCTCTCTATCCCAAGTCATGTAATATTTCATAGAAGGATAGCTTCTCAGTGCTTCATTTAAAAGAAATAACTGACCTGCCGTGCAATGGTTGGATACAATGACACCGATAGAGTTTGCTTTTATAGAACGTTGAAAAGAGTTTTGAAGACTTGAATGTAAGTTCGAAAACAGCCATGCTTTCACTCCGTCTTTTGTTTGCCCAATAAATACACTTTTTTCACTTTTTTCTATAGCTGCTGTTGGATGATTTTTATTATAGGAAGTGTGTCCTTGGATAAGTGAAAGTGATTGTAGCTTGGCTAGATGATTACTATGAATGCTCTTTGTTAGAAAACGATCATTATTTTTCGAATTTATGTTTTCTAGCCGAAAATCTTTTTCTTGTTCACTTGAAAGGTATGAAAGTCTTTTCTCAATATTTTTTTGTTGATAATTTGGACGATTTATTTTCGGAATCGTGTCATTATGGTTTCTCTTCTCGCTAACATTTTTAGTTGATTTTGCATAAATGTTACGAGGTTCACCATTGATTAAAGGGTTTTCCTTTGTTTTTTGGGATGCTGGTTTCATAACTTCTTGTACGATTGTTTTCATGAATTCAGACAAATCATCTCACCTCCACTAAAGGATTTTGCTAAGTTCTGAATGTGGACGAGGAATAACATGGAAAGATACAAGCTCTCCTCCTGTTTTGCTATGTGCCGTTTTTCCAACTTCTACAGCAGCAGTAACTGCCGCCACATCACCCTCAATGATAACCGTAATGAGGCCAGAGCCCACTCGTTTTAAATCTACTAAATTTACATTTGCAGCCTTTGCCATTGAATCTAGTGCTTCAATGGCAGCTGTTAATCCTCTTGTTTCAATCATCCCGATTGCCTTCAATTATTATCCTCCCTTCTTATCCAGCAACTGTCCACTCCACGCGTACAAATAACGCCGTTTTGTCCACGACCGGTGCCAGGCACCACTAGAGGTAGTCTTCAAGGTTTATTTCGATTGGGATGGACGTTCGTTTGAATAGATTTTCTTGTCCTAGCGGATATGTTGCGTCTATTCCCATCTTGTCAGAGACGCCTCTTAAGTTATGGGAAGACTCTAGTGGAGAGCCTTTTGCTCCAGGCACAATGAAAACATCATGTGCAGCTTGAACTCTTGTAGCGATGGCCCATTCGACATCATCTGAATCGAAAATATCGACATCATCATTGACGACAACTACATGTTTTAAATCCTTATCACTAGCAAATGCGGCAAGTGCTGCCTGCTTACCGTCTCCTTCTGATTTCTTTTCAATTTGAATAACAGCATGATAACGAGCAACACCCCCCATTGAAATATGTACAGCTTTAATATTAGGGACAACCTGCCTTACTGTACTAAATAGTGTTGCTTCGCGGACGAGGGCCATTGGTAAACGTTCCTCGAAACTTGATGGAAAAATGGTTTGGTTTATTGTGTTATTCCGATAGGTAACAGCTGTTATCTCTACTACTGGCTGTGGGGTGCGGAACCCATAATAGCCAGCTAATTCACCAAAAGGTCCTTCCATCTCTCTCTGATGTGGGAGCATTCTTCCTTCAAAAACAATTTCAGCTTCAGCTAAAACATCTAAATCAACGGTTTTACAGCGTACAACATCTAAGGATTGTCCAAGTAAAGCACCTGCCACATCTAATTTGTCTGTATGATATAGATGTGTACTTATTTGTGAAGCTAAAACAACGGCAGGTACTACTCCGAACATGACAGCAACTTCCATCGATTCTCCAAGCTTTTCATAATGAGCATATTGGTCATTTAACTCTTGAGATGTAATTAAAATGTTCGTTTGATTTCCGCCAAGATACTGCATTCTTCTTATGGATGTATATCTCTTTTTTCCTGTTAAATCCTTTACTACTAGAACACCTGATACGTAATAGGCACCGGAATCTTCAGCATGAAAGGTCGGAATTGGGAATAGATCGGCTAAATCAAAATCACCAGTCACAAGATTTTCTTGTACAGGACCTGTAGCCTTTAATGTTGTTGGGATAGGCTGAACAATGGATTCGATTATTTTTGGAATTAAATCCTTTTGATGAACTCCTAAGCTGTCAGCTATAAGCACTCGGTCTCCCCCTAAACCTGCTGACATCATAGATTGATAGCCTTTAATTTTTTCGAAAAGGAAAGGTTGTTTCCCATTTTTCGAATTGATGATTGCACCGAGCTCAAAGCGAGGGTCGACTTCCTTTCGTACACGGTACAATAAGCCTCTCTGCTCCCACTCATTTAATAAGCCTCTCATAGTTACTTGATTCACGGCTTCTCACCCCATCTTTCGAGCAAATGATGGTCAATATCGAACATATCTAATATTCTTGCTACCATGAAGTTAACTAGCTCCCAAATTTCTGTAGGTTTATGATAAAAACCAGGAGATGCAGGCATGATACAAGCTCCTGCTTCCGCAAGCTTTGTCATATTTTTTAGGTGAATTAAATGAAAGGGTGCTTCCCGAGGAACAATGATCAAATTACGCTTTTCTTTCAAAATAACACTTGCTGCTCGACTTAATAATTTATCGCCGACACCGTTTGCAATCGCACCGAGTGTATTCATCGAGCAAGGGACGATCACCATCCCATCTGTAAGATAGGAACCGCTCGCGATTGATGCAAACAAATTATTATTGCTGTGTACTGTGGCATATTCTTTGAGCATCTCGATTGTTACTCCACACTCAAACTGCATTACCTTTTCTCCCATGTCTGTCGCAATTATGTGTGTTTCGATGTCTAATTGATGTAGGGCGCGGACCAAAGTATATGCATACAATGATCCGCTCGCTCCAGTAATACCCACTAAAATCCGTTTTTTTCTATTCGTGTGAGACAACTTGTTCATCTTGGGAGAATTTTAATTTAGCAGCTTCAATATATTCATCTGTTGACATAATGTCTCCAAAAATATTAATATCTCTTAATCCAGAAACATGCATGTCATCATCTTGTGAAGCAGTTCCATCTGATAAGCAAATAATGTTATAACCGTGGTAAAGGGCATCTGAGGCAGTACTACGTACACATACATTTGTCCAAACACCGGTTAAAACAACTGTATCAATTTCTTCTTCTCGCAAAAATAAATCAAAATCAGTATAGCTGAAAGCACTGTGGCGTCTTTTTTGGACGACGTAATCACCCTTATCTTCTTCTGGCTGAAGCTCGGTAATAAATTGAGATCCCCATGTTCCTTTTACAGCATGAACAGGTCTAACTCGGAAATCTCGATCATTTTTACGATGTGCTTCCTGAACGTGAACGACTTGTATATCGTGATCGTGAGCAAAATCAATAAGCTCTCTAATCTTTGGAACAATCTTTTCTCCGTTTTCACAACGAAGAGT
>JAEWIG010000254.1 GCA_023387295.1 Bacillota bacterium
ATGCGGCAGCATGGCCGAAGGAGATTTTATTCTCCAATTATACGAAGGTTTGGGAGATTATCAATTTCCCTCGAGCCTTTTGGAATTCGTTAATCATTACGGTCATTAGCAATATTGGCATTGTCATCATTACCTCCATGGCAGCTTGGAAAATGGTAAGGACACCTGGAAGGTTTAGTAAGATACTATTCATCTTCTTTGTTGCTGCGATGGTTATTCCGTTCCAAACCGTCATGATCCCACTAATGAAGTTGGGCGGAACATTAAATCTAACAAATAGTATTCCAGGCCTCATTATGATGTATTTTGGTTTTGGAGTACCTCTTTCCTTATTTCTCTATCATGGATTTGTAAAAACAATCCCAATTGAGATTGAGGAAGCTGCAAGGATGGATGGTTGTAGTCAATTTGGCGTCTTTTGGAGAGTTGTATTTCCATTATTAAAGCCTATTACAGTTACTGTCGTTATATTAAATACACTTTGGATATGGAATGATTTCTTGTTGCCATTGCTTGTGCTTCAAGATGCAGAGCTGCGGACGATTCCGTTAGCCACGAGTTCGTTTTTTGCTCAATATACTAAGCAATGGGATATGGGATTAGCAGCACTTATGCTCGGAATAACACCAATCATTATCTTCTTCCTATTTTTACAGAAACATATTATTAAAGGAATTGCTTCAGGATCTATTAAGTAGTTAACAAGTTTAAAAAAATAAAAATAGTTTTATAGGGAGGTCAATACAATTATGAAACGTATTTTTCTTTTGTTCGCGTCGATTACTCTAGTTCTTGGTATTTTAGCAGGGTGTACTTCTAAGGAATCTACAACTGAAAGTAAGCCGAAGGATGATGCTAAGAAAGGTGATGAAATTGTAACTCTGAATTTCTTCCAATTTAAGGTGGAAATTGCAGATCAGCTTCAAGCGATGATTAAGGAGTTTGAAGCAGAGCATCCGAATATTAAGGTGAAGCTCGAAACGGTTGGTGGGGGAGCAGACTATGGAGCCGCATTAAAAGCAAAGTTTGCTTCTGGTGAAAAGCCAGATATTTTTAACAACGGTGGATTTAAAGAGCTAGAGCTGTGGAAAGAACATTTAGCGGATTTATCCAATGAGCCGTGGGCAAAAAATGTCCTTCCAATTGGAAAAGTCCCGATGACAGATACAGATGGTAAGCTTTACGGAATGCCAGTAAACCTTGAAGGATATGGCTTTATTTACAATAAAGATTTATTTGAAAAGGCAGGAATTACGAAAGCTCCGACTACAATTACGGAGTTAAAAGAAGCTGCTGCCAAGCTTAAAGAAAATGACATTACACCTTTCTCAGCAGGCTATGGAGAATGGTGGGTTATCGGGCAACACTTATTAAACATCGGATTTGCCCAGCAGGATGATCCAATCGCCTTTATTGAAGGTCTATATGCAGGAACAGAAAAAATTGTTGGAAACGAAAAATTCAAGCAATTTAAGGAAGTATTAGACACGGAAATTAACTTTGGAAACGAAAACCCTGTAACAACGGACTACAACACGCAAGTTACATTATTTGCTTCTGGTCAAACAGCCATGCTTCAACAAGGGAACTGGACAGAGAATATGATTTATGAAATTAATCCAGATATCAAAATGGCGTTCTTACCTATTGCGATAACTGATGATGAGAGTTCTAATCGTTTACCTGTAGGTGTTCCGAACAACTGGGTACTCAATAAAAATTCTGAGAATCTAGATGAAGCAAAACTATTCTTAAATTGGATGGTGTCATCTGAAACTGGAAAACGCTATATTACTGAGGAATTTGCATTCATCCCAGCCTTCGATAATATTGAACCAACTGGTTTAGGTGCACTAGGTCAATCCATTCTAGAATATTCTAAGGAAGATAAAACAATCCCTTGGACATGGTTTAGATGGCCAGATGGAGCGAATAAAGAATTCGCAGCGACAATTCAAGAATATGCGGCTGGAAAAATTGACTATGATACCGTGCTAGAGCGTTTCCAAGCAACTTGGGATAACTTGAAATAATTCGTGTTAATGCAAATTAAATAGAAAGCATGTTCAAATGGGCATGCTTTCTATTTTCTATGCAAAACATTTTGGATAATGTGCAGACGCTCATGATTGTTTTTGGCTGTTTTTGTAAGGTTTGTTGCTGCTTTTTAGTGCAATTTTTATTTAAATATCTGAGTTGATTGGAGCGGAGGGCACTTGACTCCTGCGGGAATGGAGGGAAGCGTGAGACCCCACAGGCGCAAGCGCCGAGGAGGCTCACGTCACTCCCCGCGGAAAGCAAGTGACCGCAGCGGAAATCAACGGGCAAACTATGAAAGCAAAAAGCCACAATATATGCGAAAAGAGCCTTGTTTTTTATCAAAACAGGCAGTTTCTCACTATGTTTTATCTAAAAATTCCCACAAATATAAAAAAGCTCTATACTTATGTATAGAAGCTTGTTTGGGGGACGAGATCATGTTTAAAAGAAGTATCCGAAATCGACTAATTATTCTTCTACTGCTGACGACAATATTACCCTTTGGTACTTCGATTATTATTACTTATGTTCATACGAGAGATACATTTACAAATCGGGTCGTACAGGAGAATAGTAATCTTTTATACCAAGGTAAGGTAAACCTAGAAAACTATCTTAATGAACTAAACCGTTTAACGTTATCTCTTTATAATAACAATGACTTTATGAATTTCATGAGATCGGCTAATAATACGAATAATTACTTGAATATTGGCATAATAAAAAATGTCATGCAAACGATTTTGTATTCGGAAGACCATATCGAACGTGTTCATATTTCTTTTGCAAAAGATAACCGAGTTATTTCGGCATCTAGACAATCAACAGTCGTCTTTGCTACTAAGGATAGTGCTATGAACAATGAGAATTTTGTTATGGCAAAAGAAAATCCATATAACATGTATATTGAGCCAATGAAAAATAAATCTGGGGCTTCAAAAAATAGCGAAATAAATGTTATTACGATTCACCGATCGTTTGCAAATATTCCTTCCACCGCTGTACTAGCATTCATTTCATTAGAGATAAGACCAGATAAAATATTTGAATTAAGTGAAAACCTATATGATGGAAAGACAGAGGAATTCTATATTTTGTCCTCTGAAGGAGACCTAATTTATAGCTCGAATAAAGATATATTAAAGAGTGAAGAAG
>JAEWIG010000255.1 GCA_023387295.1 Bacillota bacterium
ACCCCACATTACAGCAGCCGCTCCGATTAATCCTTGTAATATAAGAAAAAACAAGGAAGTTAGTGCAAGAAATTTAGTTTCTCTAATATGCCCAATTGCTTTCCATGCCCAAATGGATAATACTAAAACCATAATTCCTACAGTACCTGATACAACTCGATGGGCAAGTTCGATAACTAATGCATATGTAATTTCCTTTGGAATTAACTCGCCATTGCAAAGTGGCCAAGTCCGTCCACAGCCTAGTCCTGAATCTGTTTTTGTCACAAGTGCTCCGCCTAACAATATAAGGAGCATCCCAATTGTTGTAAATACGGCGAACCATTTTAATTTTCGTTGCAATGTTTTTCACCTTCTTTGGAAAAAGTTATAAAAATTGTAATATTCATCTATTGACTAGTATAATAAAAGAAATGAAAAAAGCATATGATTTCGCTTTCATCATATCGAATATTTGGAAAAAAGAACAGAAATACGTGTAGCATTTTCGATATTACATGATTCATGCGAATATTTCCACTTGAAATCATTTTAACTGTAAAAATAGTAATAAGTTAGTGAGAGATAGAAATAGAGTCTGCTAGAAATAGTTAGGGGGAGCTCATTACATAATAAAGAGTTGATTGGTAAACTTATTATGGCAGAAAAGCAATACTTCTTTAACGAAAAAAGTAATTTGTCACAAAAAAGTCACAAATTTTTCAAAGAAAAGTCACAAAAACCTTTGAAAGTGTGATTTAATATACTGAAGAAGGTAAAATTTTCCGTACATTTCGTTTGTAACATTTACACTATAATAATAGTGAAAAACTATTATTCACAAATAAAAATGAATGTGACCTTCGTTTTTTATTGCAAATATAGTAAAGTTGGCTAGAATGCTATATAGTGGTTATTGTGGGAATGCTTTATTTGTGATAAGGGATAAGGAGGAAGAAATATGTCTGACTCGAAGGCTTTAGGAGAAGCTACATTCGAAAATAGTAAGCGAAGTCTGCATAATGTTCCAACTACGACAATGTGGAGAGATTTTTTAGCACTAATTAAGATTGGTATCGTAAATTCGAATCTAATTACAACCTTTACAGGATTATGGTTAGCACTCCATTTCTCCGGAAAAAGTTTTTTAGATAATTTAGATATTATTTTTTATACTTTAGTAGGTTCATCTTTAATAATTGCAGGATCTTGTGCGTTAAATAATTATCTCGATCGAGATATTGATCCATTTATGGAGCGAACAAAAGCAAGACCTACTGTCACTGGTAGGGTAAATCCTATTAAAGTAGCAATACTTAGTTTTTTCTTTATTGCTCTAGGCACAATTTTATTAATGCTGACAACATCAACAGCTGTCTTAATCGGCTTAGTTGGAGTTTTTAGTTATATTGTCCTTTACACGATGTGGTCCAAACGTAGATATGTTTCTAACACGATAATTGGTAGTATTTCAGGAGCAGTTCCACCACTTATTGGTTGGGCCGCTATTGATGCAAATCTAAGTGTAATGGCCTGGGTATTATTTTTAATTATGTTCTTTTGGCAGCCACCACACTTCTACGCTCTAGCCATGAGAAGAGTTGAAGAATATCGTGCTGCTAATGTACCAATGCTTCCTGTTGTAAAAGGGTTTTCATCAACAAAACGCAGTATTTATCTTTGGATTGTGGCATTATTTCCTCTCCCGTTTTTTCTTCCTGAGTTAGGTCTGCCTTTTCTAATTCTTGCGACAGCATTAAACATTGGCTGGATCGCTACAGGAATATACGCGAGGAAATTTAAGGATGATATTAAATGGGCGAAATTAATGTTCGTTTACTCTCTACAATATCTGACAATTATGTTTGTAGCTATGGTAATTATCACACTTATATAAAATAATGATTAAAACGAGCGAGAAGTTTCTACCAATTTTTGACCATCATGGGATAAATACTTTTATAAGATTTATTATGATGTATTCTCTCGCTCGACATTTTTAGACATTTTTCTCTATAGTCATATTAGTAATAGTACATAAGAATTATTTACATCCTTGTTAGGAAATTCTTTCTTTTCCTAAGGTAAGTGAAAGAATTTATTTATATTTAATGAAACAAAAGGGAACAGAAATTTTTTATGAAAGAGGGGTTTGGTTAAGCTATGAAAAGGCTTACAAATGGGCGACTATTATCCTTGTTTGCGGTTTTGACGCTTATTCTTTCAGCTTGCGGTCAACCGCACTTATCTACGCTGCAGCCAGCAGGAGAAGTGGCACAAAAGCAATTTGATTTAATGGTACTTAGTACAGTAATCATGGTAGGGGTAATTGCAATTGTATCAGTAATTTTTGTTATTGTATTGGTGAAATTTCGTCGTAAAGATGACAAAATCCCAAAACAAGTAGAAGGAAATCACACATTAGAGATCGTTTGGACAGTCATTCCAATTCTCTTAATTCTTATTCTTGCTGTTCCGACTGTTTCAGCTGTTTTTAATTTAGCTGATGTTTCTGCAATGGATGAAAAGAATAAGGATGGAAAGACGGATGCACTCGTAGTTAATGTAAGAGCAAATCTATACTGGTGGGAATTTGAGTATCCAAACGAAGAGATTGTGGTATCTCAAGAATTGGTCGTACCAACAGATGAAAAGGTTTACTTCAATCTAATCGCATCTGATGTTAAGCATTCATTTTGGATTCCAGCGGCTGGTGGGAAAATGGATAATAACACAGAAAACACCAATAGATTTTGGTTAGAATTCAATGGAGAAAAAGCTGAAGAAGCTAATCAATTATTTCAAGGAAGATGTGCAGAGCTCTGTGGCCCTTCACATGCATTAATGGATTTCAAAGTGAAAGCTATTCCTCGTGCTGAATATGACCAGTGGGTTTCAGATATGCAAAAAGTGACTGAACCGGCTGAAGCTACGACTGAGTTAGCACAGGAAGGTCAAGAACTATTTAATAAGAGCTGTATTGGCTGTCATGCTGTTACGCCTGGAAATAATACACCAGCTGCAGCGCGAATGGGTCCAAACTTAACAAACTTTGGCGAACGCACCACGATCGCTGGGTATTTAGAGCATACTGAAGAGAATTTAAAAGCCTGGATTTCCGATCCAGAAACATATAAGCCTGGTAATAAAATGACGGATGCTTATGACACATTAACACCTGCTCAACTCGATGCTTTAACAGCATATTTAATGGGCTTAAAAGCTCAAGAAGAATAGGATATTCGGTAAAGGGGAGGTAAAATCGTGAGTACCTATGCTCAAAAAAGGGGATTTGGTGCAACTCTATGGGACTATCTGACAACGGTGGACCATAAGAAAATTGCCCACCTATATTTAATAGCTGGCGGATTTTTCTTTATTCTTGGTGGACTAGAGGCCTTGTTTATCCGTATTCAGCTACTAAAACCAAATAATGATTTTGTAAGTGCGGGATTATTTAATGAAATTTTGACCATGCACGGAACAACGATGATTTTCCTAGCAGCAATGCCTTTAGTTTTTGCTTTTATGAATGCTGTCATGCCACTGCAAATTGGTGCACGTGACGTCGCTTTCCCATTTTTAAATTCACTAGGGTTTTGGTTGTTTTTCTTTGGGGGAGTTTTCTTAAATATCTCATGGTTTGTCGATGGAGCGCCTGATGCTGGATGGACATCATATGCATCATTATCACTTGCCTCTGAAGGACATGGAATTGATTTTTATGCATTAGGATTGCAAATTGCCGGATTGGGAACTTTAATTGGGGGAATTAATTTTCTCGTAACCATTATTAACATGCGTGCTCCAGGGATGACATATATGCGCATGCCGATGTTCACTTGGACTACATTTATCGTCTCTGCACTAATTTTATTTGCATTCCCACCGTTAACAGTTAGTTTATTCTTAATGACGTTTGACCGTATGTTTGGAGCGAATTTCTTCGATGCATCCATGGGTGGAAACACAATTATTTGGGAACATTTTTTCTGGATTTTTGGTCACCCAGAAGTATACATTTTAATCTTGCCAGCGTTCGGAATTTTCTCTGAAATATTCCAAATTTTTTCAAGAAAACGTCTATTCGGATATTCTTCCATGGTTTTCGCAACAGTATTAATTGGTTTCTTAGGATTCATGGTATGGGCTCACCACATGTTTACAACTGGTTTAGGTCCAATCGCTAACGCAATATTTGCAGTTTCGACAATGGCGATCGCGGTGCCAACAGGTATTAAGATCTTTAACTGGTTATTTACAATGTGGGGCGGTAGTATTAGGTTTACAACTCCGATGTTATGGGCAATCGCCTTTATCCCATCATTTATTATGGGTGGAGTAACTGGGATTATGCTTGGTTCTGCTGCACAGGATTACCAATACCATGACACATATTTCGTCGTTGCTCACTTCCACTATGTCATTGTAGGTGGAGTTGTGTTTGCGTTATTTGCAGGAGCTCATTTATATTGGCCAAAAATGTTTGGTACGATGTTGAATGAAACGCTAGGTAAAATTACTTTCGTATTATTTTTCGTAGGCTTCCACTTAACGTTCTTTATTCAACACTTCCTTGGTTTGTGGGGAATGCCAAGACGTGTGTTCACATACCTCCCGGGGCAAGGTTTTGAGACATCAAACGTTGTAAGTTCGATTGGTGCATTCTTAATGGCTGCTGGGGTAATAGTTTTATTAGTCAACGTTGTTATCACAAGTGTGAAAAATGTTAAGGTTGGAAATGACCCTTGGGAAGATGGCCGTACATTAGAGTGGGCTATTTCTTCACCACCACCTTATTATAATTTCAAACAGCTACCACTAGTTCGTGGGTTAGATGCATACTGGATCGAAAAAATGGAAGGTAAAAAAGGGATGTCCCCAGCAGAGCCGCTTGGTGATGTTCATATGCCTAACAGTTCCTTTATACCTTTCTTAATTTCGTTAGGATTATTTATTGCGGCATTCGGTGCAATGTTCCATGGAGATGAAGGTAATACATGGGGTATTCCAGTGTTAATTGGTGGTCTCTTGTTTACACTGTTAGCTATGGGATATCGCTCAATCAAGGATGATCATGGATATCATATCCCGAAAGAAGAACTAATGGATGATACTCATGATGATAAGGGGGTAAAGGCATAATGCATGCAGAAGAGAAAATGACGCTTGAAAAATGGCCTGCTTCGCCTGAACGTCAAACCCTTGAGGCAAAAAATAAATTCGTTGGTTTTTGGTTATTCTTAGGAGGAGAGACAGTTCTTTTCGCTTCTCTCTTCGCAACTTATCTTGCGCTAAAGGATTCAGTTCCTAAGGCAGATATGTATTTAGCAAAAGATTTATTTGAAATACCACTCGTATTTGCAATGACAATGATTCTATTAACAAGCTCGTTAACGAGTGTTTATGCTATGTATCATATGAAGAACTTTAATTTTAAGAAAATGCAGCTTTGGATGGGGGTTACGGTCCTTCTTGGGTTGGCGTTCTTACTTTTAGAAATATATGAGTTTAATCACTATGTACATGAATTTGGACACACGTTTACGAGTAGTGCTTTTGGTTCAGCCTTCTATACACTAGTAGGCTTCCATGGAGCTCACGTTGCCTTTGGTTTATTGTGGATTACGACTTTAATCATTCGTAACAGTAAACGCGGACTTAATTTGTACAATGCTCCAAAGTACTATGTGGCAAGTCTTTACTGGCATTTTATTGATGTTGTGTGGGTATTTATTTTTACAGTTGTATATTTGATGGGAATGGTGGGATAGACTGATGACAAATGAACAATTAAATTCAGGTACCCCTAGGGTAGACATTGAATATCGTCGTAAAAAAAATGCTGAGGAAATGAAACATCAGGTCATTACATTCGCATTGATGATTTTCTTAACGATTGTAGCTTTTATTGCTGTTGCGTATGATGGCTTCTCAGGATGGTTTATCGTTCCGTTTATTTTTCTACTCGCTTGTGTTCAAGTTGTTTTTCAACTGTATTATTTTATGCACATGAGCCATGAAGGGCATGAATCGCCAAAATTATTTATGTTTTCGGCAATATTTATGGCGTTCATTACTGTATTAGCATATATGACTATTGTTTGGTGGTAATAGAGAAGAAAATCGGCATATTTGCCGGTTTTCTTTTTATGTAGGTCAAATAGTTTTAATAATAGGAATATTTAGAGTTGTTATCAGAAAAGATGCTATAATTGTTTTATTGGTTAATATGAAGGGGTGAAGATGTAATGGCAATACAAATATTTGGTTTTCGAGCATTATGGAGCCCGTATTTTTTTGTTTTATTACTTTTGCTATTAATCGGTTATTTTCTTATTACCGTAAAGTATAGATATAAATTTTCTAAAAGTGAGCCCTTAACAAAAGGTCAAGCAATCAATTTTTCAGTAGGAATTTTTCTATTATATATCATTAAAGGTTCGCCAATTGATTTAATGGGTCATTTAATGTTTTATGCACATATGATTCAAATGGCTGTTCTTTGTTTAATTATTCCTCAATTTTTTATTATCGGTATTCCACCATGGATATGGCGGTATCTTATAAATAAGAGAGGAATTAAGAAAATCTTTTTACTATTAACGAATCCAATCATTGCATTAATATTATTTAATGGGATATTTTCACTGTATCATATCCCACTCGTTTTTGATTTAGTTAAAACTGATTTCTGGTTGCATGCTGCTTATACGAGTCTATTATTTATTTTTGCTCTTGTTTTTTGGTGGCCATTAATGAATAAGCTTGATGAGCATCAAGCTTTAAGTGGACTGAAAAAGGTAGGATATATTTTCGCTGGAGGTGCATTGCTGCTTCCTGCGTGTGGTTTAATCATTTTTGCGGATGTACCACTATATGAATCCTTTTCTGATCCGAAGGCTTGGGCTAAATCCTTAGAGCTATGTGTTCCTGCTGCGACACTTTCTGGCTTAACTTTAAGTGGACCAGAAATGTTTAGTTCGATGTCATTAATAAACGATCAACAGCTTGGTGGAGTCATTATGAAAATGATCCAAGAAATTGTATATGGCGTAGCATTGGCGAAAATCTTTTTCAGTTGGTACCGAAAAGAACAAGAGGAAACAGAAATTGAAAAACAGATTCGTCTTAATCCACAGCTGATTGAGTAATAGCATTTCCGTTGTTAACAAGGTAAAAGATCACATATTTATTTTTCAAGTGTGAACAAAAATCGAACTTTTTCGCAAGACTGTTCTGTTTATTGATAAAAAACCAATTCTCTACTAAAATTAACAACATACACCATTCAATAATTTTAAGTCTATTTCAAAAAGATTGATGGATTAAAGGGTAGAGAGGGAGTTATTATGGATTATTCATTACCGATATTACCGACAATTAGTACCGCTTTTATAGTTTTGAGCGCAATTACAGTTGCGATTGGCTGGGTACAAATTAGCCAGAAAAAAATAGAATCACATAAAAAGACAATGACTCTAGCAGCGATATTTGCTATTATTTTCTTTGTAATTTATGCGAGTCGGACGATTTTTATGGGAAACACAGCTTTTGGTGGACCTGATGATATAAAAATTTATTATACGATCTTTTTAATCTTCCATATAACGTTAGCAACGGTTGGAGCTGTTTTGGGAATCATTAGCCTTTATACTGGTTACAAAAACAATCTTACCCGCCATCGGAAGCTTGGACCGATTACAAGCATTGTTTGGTTTTTCACAGCTATAACAGGTGTGGCTGTTTATCTATTACTTTATGTTTTTTATCATGGTGGAGAAACAACATCAGTCATTAAAGCGATATTAGGATTCTAAAAAAACTGCCGTCATCATTGACGGCAGTTTTTTCATATATATATTAGATTTTAAAGTTCATTTTGATTAAGCCAGCTTCTTTAGCAGAATTAAAGGCGATAAGGATCATGGGTCCAATGATAAAACCAAGAATTCCGAAGAGCTTTAAACCTAAAAACATCGCAATTAATGTTGCTAATGGTGAGAGACCAATATGACTCCCCATAACTTTCGGCTCTACAGTCCTTCTAATTATTAATAATATCGCAGCGAGGATAGCTAATTTCGTGCCCAAAACAGGATCCCCTGTTAAAAGGTGAAAGAGCGCCCATGGCCCTAAGATTACAATGGAACCAATGATTGGAATGACATCAATTATCCAGATGATGATAGACATAACTATCGCGATATCTGGTTTAATGATTAACAAACCAGTAAGTGACACGATAAAAATGAGAATACTGACCAAAAATTGCGCTTTAAAAAAGCCGAATACAACATATGAAAGACGTGATGACATGAATGATACTTTAGCTGCAGTCCTTTCTGTTAAGTGATTATAAATACCTTCTTTTAACCGAGGGATATCAATCATAAATAGAAATAGCGCAATTAAGTAGACAATAAAGCTTACTAAATAATTTGGAATATTCGTTAATATCGCCTTTACATTATCGATATTTATGTAAGCCATTAATTCATCCTTCGTTTTATATAGGAAGGCTTGCACTTGGTTACTTATTTCATTTACTAATTCTCTCGGCAAATCTTTTGCAGCTTTCGAGAAATCTGCTTCAATTCTAAGCCAAGCAGCTGTAATTTCGTTAATATATTGGGGAGCATGTTCAACTAATTTAATTACTTCTGCTATTACTTTCGTAGTAATGAAATATCCACTAATACCGATGAAGAAAACGAATAGTAGAAAAACAATTAGAATGGATAACCGTCGTTTTATCTTTAGTTTTTTTTGTAATAATTTTACTAAAGGCTCTAGTAAAAGCGCAGTAATAATCGCAATTATGAGTGGAACAGAAACAGGTAAAATGAAGTAGCTAACCGTTAAAATTAGCAGAGTTATAATAAAAATAATTAAAAATTGTTTATTAAAGATTGCAGACAAAATAGAACCCCTTTCTAAGTAAATTATTTTATCTCAATAAAAAAGATGCATGTTCCCATGCATCTCTACGCATTAATTAGCGAATTTTTCAAGCTCAGCGTTGATTTCGCTTAGAACTTTTTCACATTGGCTAACAAGTGATTTCGGGAAATTCTCGTCTTCTCCGTATTCAACGCCATGTGGGTAATAATATTTTCCGAGTACAGGTGTCATTAGTTGAATGACAGCTTTATCTGCTCCAACATCACCTTCCACTGCATTACCGAATATACGTAAATAGTAAACTCCTTCTTTTAAATCAAACTTACGATCATATGTAACTCTTTCATAGTCCCATTGGCCTTCACGAACTAGTTTGTTCGTTAACATTAGATCATCGAGTCTATTTATCTCGACTTTCTTATTATCTAGCCCAGTGTTTTCAAACTTCATGTTTGCCCCTCCTAAAACAGTCCATCCTTGCTATGAATAGCAAATTTGTTCAAATTTTTACAAATTTATCTTCAAGATTAATAATAGTTTAAATATGGGGAATATGCAATGGATTCAAAAAGAAAGAGACTAAAATCACTTCGAAAATAATCATAAAACTGACAAATATTTTTCCGAATTTGGAAATGATAAGAATGGATTCAAGGAAAGGAAGTCACTTAATGAGGAAAAATGTAATTGTTTTTTTTATTTGCTTAAATTTATTTATTGTTAGGGAGGTTTCTGCTGAAAATATACACAAAGTCAGAACTGGTGATACCTTCTGGAAAATTGCCCAACAGTACCATATTAGCCTTGAACGGTTAATTAAAAGCAATCCTTCTATTCATAATCCGAATTTAATTTTCCCTGGTCAAGAAATTGTAATTCCGAATAGCATTAGGGAACATAAATACAAGGAAAGGAAATCTCATATTGAAAAAAGACTTTTAGATTTAATTAATGAAAAAAGATTAAAATTGGGGTTTAAGCAATTACTTATAGATCAAACTTTATCAAATGCAGCACAAATAAAATCAATTGATATGAAGGAAAACGGATATGTAGCACATAATTCACCAACATATGGTGATGCTAACAGTATGTTGAAGGAATTAAAGATTTCCTTTCAAACAGTGAAGGAGAGTATTGGTGCAGGACATGACTCAGCAGAAGAAATTTTCTCCTCATGGCTGAACTCACCAGTTAATCGAGCAAATGTATTGAATAAGGAGGCAACCTATATTGGAATTGGTTATTCATCAGGGGGTATTCATGGTCATTATTGGACCATATTAATAGT
>JAEWIG010000167.1 GCA_023387295.1 Bacillota bacterium
TTGTACTATTAGATAAATAAGGGGGAGTTACAATGCAACCTGAACTGCAAACCAATTTTCCATCTGCTGATTCGAAAAATTGGAAAGTATGGTGGCAATTAACTAGACCACATACACTCACTGCTGCTTTTGTTCCTGTCCTACTTGGAACAGCCTTAGCCGTTCAAGAAACAAGCATTCATTTTGGCTTATTTTTCGCTATGTTATTAGCTAGTTTAATCATTCAAACGGCGACAAACTTATTTAATGAATATTATGATTATATAAGAGGCCTCGACACAGAAGAATCTGTTGGAATTGGTGGAGGCATTGTCCGCAATGGCATTAAGCCGAAAACAATTATTAATCTAGCATTTGCTTTATACGGCATTTCCATTTTGATAGGTATATATATTTGTATGAATAGTAGCTGGTGGCTAGCTGTTATTGGACTCATTAGTATGGCGATTGGCTATTTATATACAGGCGGTCCACTACCAATCGCACACACACCATTTGGTGAAATATTTGCTGGATTTTTCATGGGTATGTTACTTATTCTAATCGCTTTCTTTATCCAAACAGGTACGGTTACAACATCAAGTGTTCTCGTATCAATTCCTATTTTTATTTTAGTCGGTGCCATTTTATTAGCAAATAATATTCGTGATTTAGACGGAGATAAAGAGTTTGGACGTAAGACACTAGCCATTTTACTTGGAAGAAAAGGAGCCATTCGCTTATTAGCTAGCATGTTTATTGTCTCCTTCGTGTGGGTTTTCATTCTTATTGCTATGAAAATCATCTCTCCATGGTTAGCAATCGTTATATTAAGTGCTCCTAAAGCGATTAAGGCTACAAAAGGATTTATCGGAAAAACCGCGCCAATTACGATGATGCCAGCCATGGCAGCAACAGCGCAAACAAATACGATCTTCGGATTTTTATTATCAATCGGACTATTTTTAGGTTATTTTTTATAAAAAACGAAAGTAGAAACACTCATTTTTGAACTGCACCCCAATTGTTGGACACAATCTAACAATTGAAGGTGCAGTTTTTCTATGTAATAAAATTCGTCGTCAGATTCATTGAACAACCCTCGATTATGAAGTAATCGTAAGCGCAGAGAAATGAAGCTGACGACATTTTACACAACAAGGTTGGGAGCAGAAACTCATGAATGTTTTTTATGTAATAAAAATTCGTCGTTAGATTCATTCATGATTTTATCAATAACGTTCATACTAAATGAAGGTAGATTTCTCATATGAAATTCATTTATAGAGGATGTGGTAGGGGTTGCTAACTAATAACCAATTGAACCAATTGAAAGCACAATTAAAGGAAGAGAAAAAATCTCTTGATTCACTTTTACATGATAATCCTGAGGGGAGTTTAGAAGAAGTAAATGCTCGAGAAGCGGTCGGAGAACTATCGATTTACGATAATCATCCTGCCGATATGGGAACAGAGCTAGCTGAACGAGAAAAGGATTTTGCCCTAGAGGAGCATTATGCCTCTGAGCTACATAAAGTTAAGGCTGCTTTACAAGCGATCGAAGAAGGAACCTATGGGAAATGTAAAGTGTGTGGAAATGACATTCTATTTGAACGTTTAGAGGTAATTCCTTCTACGCTTTATTGTAAGGAACACAGTCCTGAGCAAAAGATTTTTGACAATCGCCCCGTTGAGGAAGAAGTGCTTGAGCCAGCTCATGGAAATAGTTTTCAGCACCGTCAATTTCGCGAGTTCGCCGATAATGAGGATAGCTTTCAAGAAGTGGCCAGATATGGCACCTCTGAAACACCTTCTGATTTAAGAGGAGATTACGAAGATTACAGCTCTCTCTATAATGAAGGTCATGATGATGAAGGATTCACAGAGGACTATGAAACATTTATTGGAAACGATATTACCGCTCATACTAGAACCGTCTATCCTTCGAAAAAGCATGAAGAATACGAAGCCATGCTTAATAAAGAAAATATTGAAGCCCCATTCGGTGATGTCCATTATCATTATTCCGACGGCTATGAAGAAGATATAGACGACAAGCCTACAAAAAATGAAGATTAACCACGTTTTTGCAAAAATAATGTCACTCGACATCCTTTGAGGTCTGTCGAGTGACAAAATATCCGTCAAAATATTGGTATATCCTACGTTTTTGGCAATTTATCCGTCTTATTTGAAATATATCCGTCTCTTTTTCAAATTTATCCGTCTAATTTGAATTATATCCGCCTCTTTTTTAAATTTATCCGTCTGATTTGAATTATATCCGCCTCTTTTTCGAATATATCCGTCTAATTTACAATATATCCGTCTCTTCTTCAAATATATCCGTCTAATTTACAATATATCCGTCTCTTGGCTATACAAAGCCTTTTCCCCATCACAATGGTTTAATGCTCCAAATATCCTTCGCATATTCCCCAATCGTGCGGTCACTTGAGAAATATCCAGACGCTGCAATATTCAGCAAACTCATTCGAAGCCAATCTTCTTGTTTTTCATACGTTTTACCTGCTTTTTCTTGAACAGTTATATAAGAATCAAAGTCACGTAGGACGAAATATTGGTCATTTTCTAACAACAATGAATCAACAATCCGTTCAAATTCATTTTCAGAAAAAAATCCATTTGTCAGCTGCTCGATTACTTGGCGAATTCGTTGATCATGGTGGTAATATTCCATTGAATTGTATCCACCTTTGCGCTGATAGTTCCATACTTTTTCAGCTGTTAATCCGAAAATAAAAATATTCTCCGGTCCTACTCTTTCCATGATTTCTATGTTTGCACCATCTAACGTCCCAACGGTGATCGCACCATTCATCATAAATTTCATATTGCCGGTTCCAGACGCTTCCTTACTGGCGGTTGAAATTTGTTCACTTATATCTGCTGCTGGAAAAACTTCTTCAGCTAACGATACCCGAAAATTTTCTAGAAAAATCACCTTTAGTCTATCATTCGTTCGTACATCTCCATTTACCTTCTCAGCAACAGAATGAATAAGCTTAATAATTTTCTTCGCATAAAAATAACCAGGAGAAGCTTTTGCACCAAAAATAAATGTTCGCGGATGCATAGTAAAGCTTGGATCCTCAATTAGTCTGTTATATAAATACATGACATGCAAAATATTTAAAAGCTGCCGTTTATAAGCATGAAGGCGTTTCACCTGAACATCAAAAATGGAAGAAGTATCTACAGCCATCCCTGTCTGGTTTTTTATTCGCTTAGCTAGCCGTTCTTTATTGTTTTGCTTAATTTGTGAGAGCTTTTGTAAAAATACATCATCATTTTTGAACCGAGCTAATTTCGAAAACTCATCCGGCTTCCTTATCCAATCATCACCAATTGCTTCAGTTATCAAGCTCGACAAAAGTGGATTTGCTTTTAACAGCCATCTTCTATGGGTAATCCCATTCGTCTTATTGTTAAATTTGTCAGGGAAAATTTGATAAAAAGCATTCATTTCTCTCTTCTTCAAAATCTCTGTATGCAAGGCAGCAACACCATTTACACTGAAGCTTCCAACTAATGCGAGATGGGCCATTTTCACTTTACCATGGGCGATGATAGCCATGCTCTCAATATGTTCCCAATCCCCCGGAGAAAGCTCCCAAAGCTTAAGACAAAACCGCTCATTTATTTCATTCACAATCAGGTAAATGCGTGGTAGTAAGGGTTGAAATATACGTACTGGCCATTGCTCAAGCGCCTCTGATAACGTTGTGTGATTTGTATATGAAATCGTATTAACAGTAATATGCCAGGCATCGTCCCAGCTCATTTCTTCCTCATCGAGAAGTACCCGCATCAGCTCTGGGATGGCTAGCACAGGGTGAGTATCATTAATATGGATACAAACATGCTCATGAAAACGATGTAAATCATCATACCCTTTTCGGTAGCTGCGAATAATTGACCGAATACTAGCTGATACGAGAAAATATTGCTGTTTAAGACGAAGAAATTTCCCTTCATCATGTGTGTCATCTGGATAAAGAAATTCGGATACTGACTCCGTCTCACGCTTATATTTTAGAACGTCTTTATGAATTGGATAGGGAGAGGGCTCAGCATTCCAAAGCCTTAACGTATTCACTGTGTTATTTTTGTAGCCGACAATCGGCATATCATAGGGAACGGCAGTGATCTTCTCTGCGTTGCGATGATGAAAAACGAGCCTTCCATTTTCTTCTTTGCTCTCAACACTACCCCAGAAAGAAATTTCAACAGCAAGATCCGCTCGTCGAACCTCCCATACATGCCCATGTCTAAGCCATTGCTCAGGAAGCTCAACCTGGTAGCCATCAACAATTTTCTGTTCAAATAAACCATACTTATAACGAATGCCACAGCCATGCCCAGGTAAATCTAACGTAGCTAGAGAATCTAAGAAACATGCAGCAAGCCTTCCAAGTCCACCATTCCCTAACCCAGCATCTGCTTCCATTTCTTCTAGCTCATTTAAATCAATCCCTAAATCACTTAAACCAGCTCTCACCACTTCCAGTAAGCCTAAGTTCATCAAGTTATGTGCAATAAGCTTTCCAAGTAGAAATTCGATGGAAAGATAATAGACTTGCTTCCCCTCTGCAACTCGGTAGCGCTCGTTTGTGTTTATCCAGTTAGAGCTAACATGCTCTCTAATCATATTCCCAAGGGTAAAATAGTGATCCCAATTTGAGCTTTCACTAAAGCTTTTTCCACACGTCATCTCAAGTTTTTTTAGAAAGGTTGCCTTAAACTCTTCCTTACTCGAAAACATATTGTTCACTCCTTGAGATGAGCAATGAATACAAATTGTAATACTGTAAAGCTGAAATGGCCCAGCTATAATCCACTTCCATTGCGTTTTTCACAATCGTTTGAAAGCATTTTTCATCCCTATAAAAGCTTAATGCCCTCTCAATTGTAAATAGCATATCATGGGCATTAAAGTCACGAAATGAGAACCCATTTCCTTCTCCAGTTTGTTCATTAAATGGTGTTACTGTGTCGTTAAGGCCACCCGTTTCTCTTACAATAGGCACAGCACCATATCTCATCGCAATCATTTGTCCGAGACCACAAGGTTCAAATTTTGATGGCATTAAAAATAAATCCGCTCCTGCATATATTTGATGAGCTAATTCTTCATCAAAGCCGATATAAGCTCTGCATTTTCTCGGATAAGCTACTTCCATTTCTCTAAAAAACTGTTCAAACATGTCATTTCCTGTCCCGAGAATAATAAATTGAAGATCTTCTGCCATCAGCTCTTGAAATACACATTGAATAAGCTCTATCCCTTTTTGCGATGTCAGCCTTGAGATTAATGCTATAACCGGAGTTTCTCGGTTTTTAGGAAGTCCAAAACGCTCCTGGAGCTTTAATTTATTTTCGCGTTTTTTCTCTAATTCCCCTACCCCATACCGTTTAGTTATGGCATGATCCATTTGCGGATCATACAGGTTTGTATTAATCCCATTTAATATCCCTTCTAAATCAGCTGCTCTTTTTTGCAGCAAACCGTGAAGCCTTTCGCCAAAATACTCTGTTTGAATTTCATTTTTGTATGAGGGACTTACCGTCGTAATTTTATCAGCAGCCACGAGAGCCCCTTTCATAAAATTAATTTGGCCGAAAAACTCTAACTGATCATGATGAAAATATTTATCACTTAACCCAAAAAGGTCTCCTAGAGTTTCCTTTGGCATAATCCCTTGAAATTGTAAGTTATGAATCGTAAATAGGGTTCGAATGGATTCGTAGTTCCTTTTTGATTGATATTCTGCTTTTAAAAGAAATGGAATCATTCCTGTGTGCCAGTCATGACAATGAATAATTTGCGGATAAAAATGAATATACGGGAGAGATTCCAGCACAGCACGATTAAAAAAAGCAAATCTCTCACTGTCATCAGAGTAGCCATACAACCGATCCTGTTTAAAATAATACTCATTGTCGACAAAGTAATAGGTGATTCCATCATACTTTATTTCCTCAATGCCACAGTATTGATTGCGCCAACCAACCATCACATTAAACTCAGCTATTTTTCTCATTTTCATTTGATGCTCATGAGCAATCGCACCATACTTTGGAAGGATAACTCGAATATCAGCACCTAAAGCTGCGATCTCCTTTGGAAGTGCTTCCGCAACGTCCGCAAGTCCACCTGACTTAACAAAAGGAACACATTCAGACACGACAAATAGTATTTTCACGAATTCATCAGAGCTCCTTGCACAGTTCCTTTTGGAATTACATATGGAGAATCAGTCGCTCCTACCAATCGCGTTCCTAATTCAATTTTGACATCTTTATCAACAATGACAGATTCTAATATGCAATCCTCATCAATTTGAGTCTTTTGCATGATAATACAATTTTTCACAACGGAGCCTTTCCCGATTTTTACTCCTCTAGAAATAATGCAATTTTCAACAACTCCCTCAATTTGGCATCCATTTGCGACCATTGAATGAGAGACAGAAGCCCCTTTCTTATACCTTGAAGGAGGTTCATCCTTCACTTTTGTATAAATTGGACGATCCGTTCGAAACAGCTGTTTCCAAATTTGCGGTTCCAAAATCGACATGCTCGTGGAAAAATAGGCTTGAATGGAATCAATCATTTTGGCATAGCCATCGAAATCATGTGTACATAGACGATAAGGTTGATCTCTATCAAGAACAAGATCATTTACACAGGTATAGCCTGTCATCTCTCTAGTCTTGATTAATTCAATTAATAACGATGTTTTCATTAAGTACATTTGCATTGATTCACCTTGATGGCGAATTTCAGTCACATCGCAACCTGAATGAATATGTTTTTGGAGAATAGGTCGAAAATCCATATTAAATACTGTAAAGCAATTTGCAATGAGGGAATATTTCTGCTTACTACGATAAAAGAAATCAAGGTTTGCTTCAAAATGAGCAAATGAGCCGATCCCATTCGTGTTTTTTTCAATATCAGAAGAAGGGAAGAAAAATAACCCATCTCTCTTCCGATTCAAATCCCAATTTTTCCCTGAACCTAAATGATCCATTAAGGAGCGGTATTGATACTTTGGAAAAATAGCAACACTCTCAATATTAGAGTTCACCATATTAGAAAGGACAAAATCTATAAGCCGATACCTCCCTGCTATCGGAACAGCAGCCAGCGATCGATGGGTCATTAAAACTTCTAAGCCTTCGTGAAAAGTTGTTGCATCAATTACCCCTAGCATTTGATTATTCAACAAAAACCCCTCCTTGATTCAGAGCTACTGCCATCTTTATCTTTCTAGCATTTCATCAGAAATGAGAACAATTTCATTTTCATTACTTTGTCTAATTACTGTTCCATTTGGAATTTTCATATTCGATGGGACAATCGCTCTTTCGATAAAGACATTCTCACCTATTACAGCATTAGGCATAATGACAGCTTCTCGAACGAATGAACCCTTCCCAATTGCGACCCCTTGAAATAGAACCGACTTCTCTATTTCTCCATCAATTGTACAGCCTTCATTGATTAACGAATCTGCAATAATAGCATCTGGAGAGATATATTGAGGAGGGTGATTCGGATTAACCGAATATATCCGCCAATCATGGTCGAATAAATTAAGCTCACAGGCCTCATCCAATAAATCCATATTGGCCTCCCAAAGACTTCTTACCGTTCCGACATCCTTCCAATAGCCTCGAAATGGGTATGCGACAACTTTTTTTTGTTCTTCAAGTAGAAGAGGAAGAATATCCTTCCCAAAATCGTGGCTCGATTCTTGTGTACGATTATCCATTTCTAAATACTCTTTTAAAATGGACCAATTAAAAATATAGATTCCCATGGATGCTAGATTATTTTTCGGTTGAGAAGGCTTTTCTTCAAAAGCCACGACCTCCATCTCTGTATTTGTCATCATAATGCCAAATCTACTTGCTTCCTCCCAAGGAACCTCAATGACAGAAATGGTTGCATCGGCATTTTTTTCAATATGATAGTCTAGCATAAGCTCGTAATTCATTTTATAAATATGATCGCCTGATAAGATAAGGACGTATTCTGGCTCGTATTGCTGGAGATAATTCAGATTTTGATAGATCGCACTAGCTGTTCCTGTATACCATTTCACCCCAGATGATTCACTATATGGAGGAAGAACGGTTACACCACCGTTTCTCCGGTCTAAATCCCAAGCGCTTCCAATACCTATATATGTGTTTAATACGAGTGGCTGATATTGTGTTAAGACACCAACCGTATCTATTCCAGAATTCGTGCAATTGCTTAACGTAAAATCAATAATGCGGTATTTGCCCCCAAATGGTACAGCCGGCTTAGCAATTGTTCTTGTTAGCGAATTAAGCCTACTCCCTTTTCCTCCAGCTAGTAGCATCGCTACGCACTTTTTCTTTCCCACTACCCTTTCTCTCCTTTCGATGATTGACAGGACGGAATACTGAAAATCCAAATGCTGAAATCGTCATCCTTATCGAGAATGGTTTCCCGTGATATGGAATGGATTCTGCTTTTAAAACTGTCTTATTTCTTTTACCCATACCTCCGAACTCCGTTTTATTACTATTAAAAATCTCTCGATAGGAACCGTCCTTTGGAACTCCGATTCTATAGTCTTGATAATCATGCTTTCTAAAATTACAAACAATAATTAGATACTCAGCTGGATTTTTCCCTTTGCGAATAAAAGAAAAAATCGATTGTTCAAAATTATTAACATCAATCCATTCAAATCCTTCATGGAACTGGTCTAATTCATACAATGGCCTTGAACGCCGATATAATTTCAATAACTCTCTCACATATTCATATAAATTTCGATGCATCTCATAGTCTAGTAAATTCCAATCTAGCTGCTCCTTATCTTTCCACTCATCATATTGAGCTAATTCAGTCCCCATAAAAAGTAGCTTTTTTCCTGGATGAGCAATCATATATCCTAGCAGTAACCTAAGCTGGGCAAATTTCTCCTCATAGTCACCTGGCATTTTATTTAATAAAGATTTTTTCCCATGAACTACCTCATCATGTGATAGTGGTAGGATAAAGCTCTCTGTAAAAGCGTATAACAAAGAAAATGTCACCTTCTCATGGAGGTAACTTCTAGACTCTTCTCCCGATTCCATGTAAGCAAGAATGTCGTTCATCCAGCCCATATTCCATTTATATGTGAAGCCAAGTCCTCCCTTTTGAACAGGGGAAGTTACAGCTGGGAAATCGGTTGAATCCTCCGCCATCATGAGAAATGTCGGATCTTTTTTTCGTACAGCTTCATTCACCATTTTTAAAAATTGAATGCCATATGGATTTTCTTTCTTATCATGTCGATTAGGCCAATAAATAATGTTTGCAACAGCGTCTACCCGAAAGCCGTCAATGTGATAGTAATCCATCCAAAAAAGGGCGTTAGAAATTAGAAAGCTTAGGACCTCATTTTTCCCTAAATTAAAATTTGCTGTGCCCCAAACAACATTCTCACGGTCCTCTGAAACTTCATATTCATATAAATGAGTACCGTCAAACTGAAATAAACCATGTACATCCTTACAGAAATGACCTGGTACCCAATCGAGAATAACGCCGATTCCATTTTGATGACATTGATCAATAAAATACATAAAATCATGAGGAGTCCCGTACCTACTTGTAACTGAAAAATATCCTGTCCCTTGATAGCCCCATGAATCATCGAGCGGATGCTCAACTAAGGGTAATAGCTCAATATGGGTAAATCCTTGATCTACAACGTAAGGAATTAGTTCCTCCGCAACATCCCTATAGGAATAAAACGTTCCTTCCTTTTGCTTCTTCCATGAACTTAGATGGAGCTCGTAAATGCTAAGTGGGCTAGATTTCGAATCCATCTTTGACTTTTTTCGCAACCAATGATGATCATTCCATTGATATCCCTCCAATGAATAAACAATGGAAGCCGTTTTGGGTCTGATTTCTGAATAGAAGCTATAAGGATCCGATTTTAGAAATGTGCGTCCCTCCTTTGTGACTATTTCAAATTTATATATAGCCCCTTCCAAGTTTTTATTAATAAGGATGCTCCAAATCCCCATAGTATTTACTCTATGTAAGTGATAGCCCTTTCCATTCCAATCATTAAAATCACCAACTAATCTGATAATTTCAGCGTTTGGTGCCCAAACACAAAATCTTGTATAAATAGAATTCTTGCTCTTTAATAAATGTGCTCCAAACAAGCGGTAGCTCTCGTAAAGCGTCCCTTCATGAAATAAGTGCATTTCATAGTCAGTTGGATTTTTTGTAATCATACATTCCTTCTCCCGTTTCCTTCATTCAATAATTGTTAGTCATCACTCTATCTATTTTGACCCTCATGATGTATATTCGAGCGACGCAAAAAAAAGCCTTGTAAATACTGCATAAACTTTCCGACATCTATTGTTAGCTTTTGCTAATAATTGAGGGATTTCTATGATTATCTAAAGCATTCAACATTAAATTAAGCGAGTGCAGACAAAATATTTCAAAATGTGTATATTCACAAAACTACCATGCGTTTCTGTTCCCAACCAAGTTATGTAAATGTCGTCGGCTTCCTTTCACTGCGCTTACGATTACTTCGTTAACATCGAGGCTTGTTCAATGAAACCGACG
>JAEWIG010000344.1 GCA_023387295.1 Bacillota bacterium
GCTAGCTCCGCTCCTCCATATGGTTCAATTTCATCTGCGTGGATTTTCGGAGTTAAACCTAATTTTTTTCCTGCTTCTAAAATTCGTTCAGATTGTTCAGGTGTATAAACTCCTTTTTCACAGAAAACATCATTGAATTCGGCTAATTTTTCTTCGGCAACGATTGGGAGCATATCATTGATTAAATGTTCAACGAATTCATCTTCTCTTCCTTTAAATTCTGGAGGAACTGCATGAGCTCCCATAAAGGTTGGGACAAGATCAATCACATGTGTTTCTTGCAAATGCTTCATGATTCTCAACTGCTTTAATTCTGTTTCTAAGCTCATGCCATAGCCGCTTTTTCCTTCAATTGTTGTCACACCATGCTGAAGAAATGAATCAAGCCTGCGAGATGTTTGCTCTATTAGCTCCTCATCAGTCGATTCACGAGTCATGCGGGTTGTAGCATGAATTCCACCGCCCGCATTCATAATTTCCATATAGGTTGCACCTTGAAGACGCATTTCGAATTCATGCTCACGACTTCCCCCATAAACGACATGGGTATGGGGGTCTACTAGGCCAGGTGTTACTAAATGACCCGATGCATCTATGATTTCTGCCTCATCCGCTCTCAATGAATAGCGTAGTTCGAGTTCAGCGGTTGTGCCAACAGCTAGAATAAGCCCATCCTCTATCCATAAGCTCCCATCTTCAATTAATCCAAGCTCAGACATTGCTTCTTTTGAACGAGGACCTTTCTTTTCTTGTGCTAGAGTGGCTAATTGAGAGATATGCTTAATCCAAATTGGTTTTGTCATTGCTTATTCATTCCCTTTACTGAGCATTGGGATGTTAACCCCTTTTTCTCGTGCTGTTTTTTCAGCTAATTCATAACCGGCATCAACATGACGTACAATCCCCATACCTGGATCAGTTGTCAGCACACGTTCTAGGCGAGCCTCTGCTTCCTTCGTTCCATCTGCAACAATCACCATTCCTGCATGGATGGAATAGCCCATTCCTACTCCACCACCATGGTGGACGGATACCCAAGTTGCGCCACCAACAGCATTAATCATTGCATTTAAAATCGGCCAGTCAGCCACAACATCTGATCCATCCTTCATCGCTTCTGTTTCTCGATTCGGTGAAGCGACAGAACCAGAATCTAAATGGTCGCGTCCAATAACAATCGGTGCTTTCAATTCGCCTTTTGCCACCATTTCATTAATAATTTTTCCGAAGCGCGCACGTTCCCCATAGCCTAGCCAACAAATACGTGAAGGCAGCCCTTGGAATTGAATTTTCTCCTGTGCCATGCGAATCCAGTTACACAAATGTGTGTTGTAGCTGAACTCTCGTAAAATCACTTCATCTGTTTTATAAATGTCTTCTGGATCACCAGAGAGTGCTACCCAACGGAAAGGTCCCTTTCCCTCACAAAATTGTGGACGAATATAAGCAGGTACAAAGCCTGGGAACGCAAATGCATTTTCTACGCCTTCGTCTTTAGCCACCTGGCGAATATTATTGCCATAATCAAATGTCACAGCACCTTTTTCCATCATCTCAAGCATGGCACGAACATGGTCTGCCATTGACGCTTTTGAAAGCTTTACATACTTTTCAGGGTTGTTTTTTCGTAGCTCTGCTGCTTCTGCTAAAGACATTTGTGAAGGGATATATCCATTTAACGGATCATGAGCAGATGTTTGGTCTGTTAGGACATCTGGGATAAAACCCTTTGCAATCATTTCTGGCAATATATCTGAAGCATTTCCTAATAGTCCAATTGATAAAGCTTTTCCAGCAAGCTTTGCTTCCTTCGCTAATTGAATCGCTTCATCAAGTGATTTTGTTTTCACGTCTGTATAGCGAGTTTCAATTCGACGGTCAATCCGAGTTTCATCAACCTCAATTCCGATACAAACACCACCGTTCATTGTAACGGCTAACGGCTGAGCACCACCCATCCCACCTAGTCCTGCTGTAACTGTAATCGTATGTTTTAATGAGCCATTGTAATGCTGCTTTGCAAGCTCTGCAAATGATTCATATGTTCCTTGAACAATTCCTTGAGAGCCAATATAAATCCAGCTTCCAGCTGTCATTTGCCCGTACATCATCAGGCCTTTTTTATCAAGCTCATGGAATGTTTCCCAATTTGCATAAGCGGGAACAATATTCGAGTTTGCTAGTAATACACGTGGGGCATCTAAATGGGATTTAAAAATCGCGACTGGCTTCCCAGATTGAATTAATAGTGTTTCGTCATTCTCCAACTCTTTCAGTGATTTCACAATCGCATCGAAGCTATCCCAATTCCGCGCTGCCTTGCCAATTCCTCCGTATACAACAAGATCTTCTGGTCTTTCAGCTACTTCATAATCTAAGTTATTCATGAGCATACGAAGTGCCGCTTCTTGCTGCCATCCCTTCGTATTCAACTCTGTTCCGCGATAACGAACTACCTTTTCATTTGAAATCGTTTCCATTTTATCTACCTCCCTTTGTTTATATTTTTATTTTATAAGGAATCTTGCGAAAACTATTTATAAATTGATTATGTTTTTATGAATAGTTTCATTTTCATCTATTAATATCAGTGTTTTTATAATCTAATGTTTCTGAAAACATTTTTAAAGAAGTTCTGAAGGGAATTGTGCGAGAAATAAGCGGCTATTTCTTTCGGAAAAACGTTCTAGATAACAAGAAAACCACCCTACGCCGTCACAAGCAAAAGGGTGGTTCTCGACAAAAATAAATTAGTCTGACAACCACCACCCTGACGGTAGAGGTTGCAGGGAGAAGTGTTAGCGCACTTCTCTCTTTTTAGTATATTCTTATTATACATAAAATAAACCTTATAATAAAGTGAAACTCGGATCAGTGGAGATTTTCTTCATCCACCACTTAATTACTCTCCTTCTTCTTAGCATTCCTATATTCAACAATCAAAAAAAACGAAATACAAGTAAAACTACAACCACCAAGTAAGCTAGCTAATGCTAGTAATAGTTCATTTGCTATAAATCTAGTAATTGCTCCCATTAACATAGCAATTCCTACAAACATATAGATTGTAATACCAAATGGATTAGCTAATTTATAAATAGCTGATTTGTTTTCCATAATCTATCACCTCTATTTTCAATAAATCTTAGAAACCATCACGAAAAGCAGAAGGTGTGCATCCGACTAACTTCTTGAATTTCGCATTAAAATACGTTTGGTGGGAGTAGCCTGTTAAACGAGCAACTTCTTCTAATGGTTGATCTGTTTCCTGAAGTAGGTGCTTTGCCTCACGAATGCGGACTTCATGAAGTAAGACTCGAAAAGATTGGCTAGATTCTACTGAAAAACGTCGGCTTAACGTACTTTTATTCATCCGAAGTGTATCTGCACATTCTGCTAAATTCCAGCCAGCATCCCAATAGTTAGATTCTATTAATTCTCTTACCTTTTCTACAAAGCTTTGCGTTCCTTCCTGTAGCTGTTTTTGCACCTGTTGAAGTAAGCTAGCCGTAAACTTCAGTAGTTCTTGAACAATTTGATGGATAACGGGCTTATGTATAATAAAATGAAAAACCTCATGATAGGCAGCTTCTAAACTAGAACCTTGAAGACTATATGATTTCATATGTCTTCGGATTTGCGCTAGTACGCTAGTAATTCGAATTCGAATCATTTCTGGGTCAGGGTAAGGTCTTTCATATGTTAAAAACTCATGCTCCACCCATTGTTTTATTGCTTTCATATCTTGCTTTTCTAACATTTCAATCCACTCTCGCTGTTCAAGCGGCGTTAAAAATGGATCCATTTCTCGTGTTGGCGATTGGTCATGATTGGCTAAAATAATATCGTAGCCTTCAAAAAAAATCCGCTTCGTCAACTGCTTTGTTTGCTGATATGTTTCCTTAATACTTCCTCCGTGCGTCATCATATTAAGAACAATAGCAAGAGGCTCATCCATTCGCTCTTTCCATTTAACAAAAAACGAGTTATATACTTCACGAATCGTTTCAATCCTATCAGACTCCTGAACACAGAGGATAAAATCGGATAACGGAAATAGCTTATAATTACTCGGAAAAGGATAGCGTTGCAGTGCATCGTAAAGAAACTTTAGTGCTTCCTCGTTTGGTGTCAATAATGCAACCATGGCAATCGGAACTGAAGACTTCTGCTCAGTTAAAAAAAAGTTTGGATAATCAATAGTATATGTATCAATTGAGTTTGTTGAGTTTGCACTGGGTAGGGCTAGCTCATTTCTTAAATGAAAACGAAGCTGTTGAATACGTTTAATGAGTTCATCTGGGGAAAATGGCCGAAATAATACGTCCTCTGCTCGAAAGGTAAGGGCCCGATAGGCAGTTTGAAATATTCGTTCAGAAGAAATACCTAGCCAGCGAATTCTCTTTTGCTGGAGTATACTACAAAGCTTTTCAAAATCTTTCCCCCACCCATCCATATCAAGAATGACAAAATTAGCACTTTCCTGTTGCAAGCCTTCTGCCATTTCATTTACTGAATTCTGGACTGTTAATTTGACCCCAGTGAAATGTGATTCGATAACCCAGCGAATTCCTTGAATTTCTAAAGGATCTTTCGTCATCATTTGAATATCCACTGCTTACACCCCCGAATCTTTCTTTTTTTTCCATTGTACCATCTTCAAAAATAGAGAAATATTGATGAAAAACGAATAGAATGATGTCTTTTCTATTAAACTTACTTAATTATTCAGTGATATATTAATATTTCGGGCAAATCTGTACTCTTTTTATTCGTTTGTTTATTTTTTTGCGTTTAATTTTGGATATATCCGTCTGTTTATGCATTTTATCCGTCTGATTCTTGGTATATCCGTCAGTTTACATAATTTATCCGTCTAATTTTCAATATATCCGTCTGTTGGCGTCATATCAACCTTTTCATAAAACAAGAAAACTCTTCAAAAAAAAGAGCAGTCTCTAATCAATTATCATTTGATTAAAAAGACTGTTCCCTTTTTTAAAATGGATACACAAGCGGAATAAACAATATCATCACAACGGCTAAAATAAATTGCAGTGGCAAGCCTACTTTTACATAGTCAATAAACTTGTATCCTCCTGCAGACATGACCATCGCATTCGTCGGTGAAGCGACTGGTGTTGAAAAGGCCATACTTGCAGCCACCGCAACACCCATCAGCAAAGGAAAAGGACTTATTCCTAAAGTTTGTGATGCAGCAAGAGCAACAGGCGCAAACACCACAGCCGTTGCCGTGTTACTAATAAATTGACTTAATATCATCGTTAAGAGATAAAATCCTGTTAAAATCGCATAAGGTCCATACTGACCAAGCATGTTAATAATTCCATCGCTTATATATGTAACGCCACCTGTTTTTTCTAGTGCAGTTGCTAATGGGAGCATGGCGGCAATGAGCACAACGGATTCCCAATTAATTTTTCTATAACCATCATTCATCGACCGGACACAGCCCGTTACAATCATGAGAAATGCAGCGACAATAACGGCTAACACTGGTGAAATCCATTCCGTTTTCATTAAAATAAGCATAAATAGCATGATTAAGCCAGCAATCGAAGCTTTTCCCGCCGCAAATGCTGTTCCTGCTTCATCCACTACCTTCCCAACAACAACGATATCACTATGCTCTTGATCAATTAATTCAATATCCTCCCACTTTCCGTGGACAATAATTGCATCTCCAACTCGAAATTTCGTATTAGCAACATTTTCTTGGATATAACTACCTCTGCGGTTAATCGCCAAGGCATTACAATGATATTTTGAGCGAAAATGAATATCCTTTAATGTTTTACCAACAAACGAAGATTGGGGCGTAATCAATATTTCCGTTAACCCAAATACTCTGGAAAAGAAGTTTTCATGAATATCCGCTTTATTTTTCCATTCTATTCTTTGCAATTGGTATTCCTTACTCATATATTCAACGGCTTCTTTTTCACCAAAAGCTAGAATCATATCATCTGCTTTAATTGGTTCCTTCGGCGTTAGGAGATGAGGTATTTTCGACTGAAATGGAAACCGCTCATTCCCTTTTCGCTTGATCGTTATGACCGTTACACCATATTTCTCAGGTAGCTTAAGCTGAGTTAAACTCCTACCATTCATAACCGATTCTTCTCGCACTTTTAATAAGTGAAGATGGTCATAGATTTTATAAAAACCAGCGAGCTCTCTAGAAGTAAAGCTAGTTGAGTCTCCCGTAGAAAAATCCGTGCCGTTTGGTAACAGCTTTCTTCCGACAAACACCATATAGAGAATTCCGACTACAAGAGCAACAATACCAATTGGTGTAAAGCCAAAGAAATGAAATTGCTGCATATTTTGCTCCTTTAAGAGCTCATTCACTACTAAGTTAGGTGGTGTCCCAATTAATGTAATAACACCCCCTAAGCTACTCGCATAGGCAAGTGGGATAAGAAACTTTGCAGGGCTCACTCTCATTTGTAAAGCCATGCTCATGACAACAGGTAGCAAAATAGCAACCGTTCCCGTATTGCTCATAAACGCGCTAAAAAAGCCAACGGTCATCATCACAATGATTAACATTTTCACTTCATTTTTACCACCAAGCTTAATAAGCTGATTCCCGATTTGATTCGCTAGTCCAGTATTAAAAATCCCCGCCCCCACGATAAAAAGACCTGCAATCATGATGACGACCGAGTTTGAAAAACCCGCAATTGCTTCTTGAGGGGTTACAATGCCTGTTATGGACAACGCAATTAAGGCAGCGACTGCAACCATATCAGAACGCCATCTACCAAAAATAAAGGCGACCGTTGTTAAAACTAAAATAATAAAAGTAAGTAGCATGTCATTCATTTTATTCCCTCCAAGTATTACCATATCAAAAAGATTATGAAAAAACGAACTAATTTTTGTCAAAATAATCAAATTTCCAAGGTGAATCTGTTCCTACTTTGGCACCATTAAGAATGACACCCACTATCGCCTTATGGTATAAACAGGCATATAGGGGAAATTGAAGCGACTACCCAGGAGCAAAGTAAGACAAAGGGGCGAGAGAGATGAAGGAAGCGAGTCCAACCCAAAATGTAATCATTACTAGAATGAATGAATTAGTCGATTCTTCCGATAATGATGTAAAAGAGCCATTAGCAGTCTTGAAGCTTAATAAAGAGAAAATCAAACATAATCTACAACTTTACTATGATGTAAAAAAGGATATGAAAGACAAAGCACGTTATTATTCATCCTTGGTTACTAAAAACAATCCAAGTCAATTATTCACGATGTATCATGAATTAGTAACGCGTACTCATAAAAGAAGGGTTCCCTATTTTATTAGCAAGGACCGATATTTATATACTTGGGTAGATATGCAGCCAGACGGATCGGTTAAAAGTATTTATTCCGGAGAGAGAAAAGACCCTCACGTTCTTATTGAAGAGGATTTTGAAACAATTCAAAAGAGATACGTTCAATTTCAACAGCTACTTGAAAACACAAAGCATTTTTCCCATGATCTCGATAAAAAAATGGCAAATATTGATTCTGCCTTTAAGTTTAATACGGAGCATATCGTTCCACAGTCCTGGTATGGTGGAAGAGAGCCGATGAAAGGAGATTTGCATCACCTTTTTGTCTGCCAGCCGGAATGCAACACAGCGCGCTCTAATTATCCTTATGATGATTTTTCTTTTTATAAGCCAGAATGTCCGAATGAACAAATTCAAAATCATTGTGGTGTTGCGATGGCAGACCGTTTTGAGCCTGAAGATGGGAAAGGCGCCGTAGCGAGGTCGATGATGTATTTCATTCTCCGCTATCCAAGAGCGATAAGAAAACCATTTTTAAAGCAAGTGAATATCAATCTACTTATCAACTGGCACAATCAATTTAACGTTACCCTTTATGAAAAGCATCGAAACCGAGCCATCTACCGAATTCAAGGAAACCGGAATCCATTTATTGATTTTCCAGAGCTGGCAGAAAAAATTATGTTTCCAATATAAGAGGTAAAAAGTACAAATGTGTAGGCGCTGGAGCTGAACGTAGACACACTTTATCCAAAAATTATCCACAAGTGGCGAATCTATAGTTTCCTAAACAATGATGAAAGGCACTTCACCTATATAGATGAAGTGCCTTTCCGTTTATATCATTCTATTAATATGAAACATATTTTAGTGGATTGATAGCATTTGAGCGACTTCCGTTCCACGGTCCATTGTGGATCTCGAAATGAAGATGAGGACCTGTAGAATTTCCTGTATTACCCATATAACCAAGCAATTGACCTTTTTCTACTCGTGCACCATTAGAAACACTTAAGCTTTCCATATGAGCATAAACAGTTGTCATAACTTGTCCATTAATAACGTGGGTAATAAAAACAACATTACCATAGCTTCGATCGTAACTAGCACGGATGACACTACCTTCGGCTGCGGCGTAAATTGGGACGGATCCAGGCCTTCCGTTCTTTCCAATATCAATTCCAGAATGGAATGTACCCCAACGCTGTCCAAAGTGGGATGTTAGTCTACCTGTTGTTGGGTTCATGAAGGTGCCATTGTCGATTATTGGTAAAGAGCCTGAACCTGGTTTTTTCTTTGCTGCTTCTATTTCACGCTGCTTCTTTTCCCATGCAGCTATTTCTTTTTCAACTGCTTTTGCCTGTGCAGCATAAAGTGCATCCTGATCCTCAAGCTCTTCGTAATGCTCGTGCATTTCTTCTTCTTTAGCATGTAATTCTGCTAATAATTTGGTCTTTTCAGCAATTTGTTGATTTTGTTTTTTCTGCATTACTTCCAGTTCAGCTTTTTTGTCATTTAATGCTGTAAGCTGGGCCTGAACTTCTGCTTCCTTTTGATCAAGTTCCGCTTTATCGGATTGATGCTTTCGAATCAAATCTCGATCTGCCTCTAAGAAAGTTGTAACTGCATTCACTCTACTGACAAAATCACCAAAGCTTTGTGAACCTAATAATACATCTAGGTAATTAATAACTCCGCCATTTTCTTGCAAGGAGCGTGCGCGTTCTTTTAAAAGAGCATCACGTTTAGCAATTTGTTTTTTTAAAGTTTCAATCTCCGCTTGGAGTCGTTGAATTTCCTCTTGTGCTTCCTCAATTTGCGCTTCTTTTTCACGGATTTGTTTTCCTGTCTCTTCAACAGCGAAATCTAAACGCTTTTTTTCTGCATCTATTGCTGCTTGCTCCGCTTGTATTTTTTCGATTTCATTTTTCTGCTCATTAATTTCAGACTTTACCCCTGAGCGTTTATCTTGAATATCCTTCTTCTTTTGCTCTAGCTCTTTATTAACCCCTACAGCATAAGCAGTATGGGTTGATGGGGGAAGGATGCTGCCTAAACAGATTATAGCCCCAACACCTAAAACGAGGATTTTCCTTTTCATATGTATTTGTTCTCCTTCCTATCTATATGCGAATCTATTTAATTTCAGGTAGAAAGTTTGTCATAGATTGTAAAATGCTGTCTATGTATACAGTATTCTGCATAATACATGATGGATTAGCTCATATTTTGTTGCATATTCACATAAATTATATTATAACATCAGATTTTGGAAAATTGGGCTGGATTATATTACATTTATATTTCAAATTGAGAGGGGATTTTATTTATAAGTGGGGGGAAATACTTACTAGATCATAGTGAAGAAGCCGTTAGAGTTTCCAACGGCTTAAACTCGACGAAATAATTCAGTTTCTTGATTCTTGATTAAAGTGTTCCTAGTTACAGATAAATTCATTGGATCCAATCTCTTTAAAGATCGCTTCATTTGGTGTTTCTACACCTTACTTGAATTCGTAAATCGTGACACCCTTCACAACCCTGTTAACAGTCCCAGTCGGCGAAGGTGTATCAGGCGTATTGCCAACCTTTATAGAGGATAACAACGCTATAATTTGTCCAACCATAGCAAAGGGTAATGAAAGATATGCGTCTGGAGCAAAGCTCGCTTCATGATCGAAAGAGAAAGTCTCTCCTTGATAATTCAACTCATTATTTACTGCGATTGCGCAAATATTATTTGCCAAGTTATCTAATCTCAATTCATCTAATAAATCTATATCATATTTACGTGTGTAAGGCTGATTTGAAACAAAGACAAAAACCAATGTTTTTTCATTGATAAATGATTTAGGTCCGTGTCTAAAACCCAATGGTGAATCGAATACTGTTGTGATTTTTCCAGCTGTTAATTCTAATACTTTTAATTGTACTTCTCTAGTCAAACTCTCTAGACTACCAGAGCCTAAATATACAATTCTCTCAAAATCAAGATCGATCATCCTTTTGATAATAGCTTCTCTTTCAAGAACAGATTCACCCATGCGACGAACTATTTGGACTATCCCTTCCTTCTCTTCATTGGACAAAGGATCGAAAACGAGCAATGCTGCTAATGTCATACATGTATAGCTTCCCGTCATTGCAAAACCTTGATCATTAGCTCTCTCAGGCATAAGTAA
Organism: Bacillota bacterium; assembly: GCA_023387295.1. GTDB lineage: Bacteria > Bacillota > Bacilli > Bacillales > Cytobacillaceae > Cytobacillus. Next base: position 10,490 of record JAEWIG010000344.1, read on the forward strand.
GAGGAGATTACTTGTATCTCCTAATGCCCTCTCTGCTAATAATCCATTCTTTGCACAAGTAATTGTTAACTGATAAAGCTCCTCGACTATATCCTTTGCCAATTGAACGGCTGCAATACTTTCAGGACTATTTCCGCTCCTAGCAAATGAAACTAATACTGTCGGAAAGTCCGCTTTTAAGAATTGGTGGGGATTTGATACTAACGTTGTTGTGGCAACACTCAACAATTCCCATTGTCTTTCATCGACTTTTTCTTTTAAATAGGGGAGAACAGTTTCACCAACGTAGGCTGATGTTCCAGCCCCGGTAAAAATCACACGTATCCTATCATGCTTTTCTGATAATTTATTAAAAAACTCTTGAATTTCCGAATACTGCTTTAAATATAGTGAAAACGTTTCATCCCATAAATCTGGCTGCTGTTTTATTTCTGACGTAGTGATAGATGCGCCTAGCAAACTTAATTTCTCATGGCTACTTAAAAACATAATGCCACTCCTCTGCTTAATAATTACTTAATCTAGAAGACATCTAACCAATTTCACCATTCAAGCATTTTTTTGTATTTATTGATTTTTTTCCTACATTGCAAATTTGAGTACTTAATTGTATTATTAACATCTTTACTACCAGTTGAATTAAAATAAACAAAGCACCTACTTTAAATCAACTGTGTAGGTAAATTTATCTCCTCTTGCAATAGATTTCGTATATTCTATTACTTTGTCGTTAGCATAGGTGATTCTCTCCAATAAGAGACAAGGTGAGCCTGCTTCGATTTTCAGCATAACTGCTTCAGTCTTTTTTGCACCAACTGCCCTAAAGCTTTCTAACGCATTTGTAATATCTACTTGATATTGTTCACGAAAAATTTCATACATCTGTGTATTTTCCAATTCTTCCTTGGAAAGCTTGCTAAAATATTTATACGGCAAATAAGAAGTCTCATATAAAAGGGCTTCATCATCAGCAAGCCTTAATCTAACAACCTCAAATATTTCATCTTCTACTACTAAGTTCATTTTTTTCGCTACTTTTGCATCACATTTGATTTTTTGAAAAGAAACAACAATTGTCTTTGGAAATTTACCAGCCTTTTTCATTTCCTCTGAGAAGCTATAAAACTTTACTAAGCTTTGGTTATATGTTCTCGGTGATACATACGTTCCTTTTCCATGAACCTTGTAAATATAACCTTCCTTCTCCAATTCCTGCATTGTTTGCCTTACAGTTGTTCGACTAACTTGATAGTAGTCACACATTTCACGTTCAGAAGGCAATTGCTCATTTTCTTTAAGTTCTCCTGATTCTATTTTTCCTAATAATATATCTACCAGCTGATAATATAGCGGGAGTCGTGAATCCTTATTTATCATGATTATCTCCTTTTTAGTCTCTTTGTCACTACCAGTAATTAGATATATTATACATAACTTCAAATGTTACTACGTGTTAATGTGGGACTTTTTCACTTTTTATACGATCAATATAGTCTTCAAGAGTTATCGTTTTTCCTGTTACTCTTGATTCCTCCGCTGCATACGCAATCAAATGACTTTTGGCAGAGTGCTTTGCAGATGTGAGACTATCCTTATCTTTCAGATTCACTTTATTAATGAAATCCTCCATAATGCTCGTGTCTGCTCCCATATGCCCGCCTGCAACTGTTGGCGGATAAACCATTTCCTTTTTACCTGAAAAATGATTAATTATCAGCTCATTTTGGACATCATTCCCAATGATATCGCCTTTCGTACCCATGATTTTAAAATTACGATAGCCTTCCTTCGTAAATGCTGTCATGGTGAATGAAACAGTCACATCATTTTCAAATAATAAATTTACAACCTGATGGTCAACAACATCATTATCACAATGATAAACACATCGGCCATACGGTCCTTCTTGAATGGCCTTTAATCTACTTTCTAGACTTGCTTCTGTTGATATTACATTAGCTGGCCATTCATCACGCTCATGTAGATAAAACTTTGCTGCCGAATATGGACATTCTTTCTCCACCTTACATCCATCTAAGCAGCGAGTTGTTGCTCCTTCAGGTGCATTTTCCTTCGTAAAATAAGTTAAACTACCAAAGGAGGAAACGCTTCGACACTCTGTTCCAATTAGCCAAGCTAACATATCCATGTCATGACAGCTCTTTTGCAAAATCATCGGGCTTGATTCCTCAGCGTTACGCCAATTTCCACGCACAAAACTATGAGCTTGATGATAATACCCAACATTTTCATTCCATTGAATGGAAACAACATCTCCAATTACTTTTCGATCGATTATATCCTTCAACGTCTGATAAAACGGTGCATACCTCATAACATGACATACACTTAAAAGGGTATCATTTTTTTCAACAGCTTCAGCGATTTCTAATGTTTCAAGAGGAATCGGCGACATTGGCTTTTCAAGTAGAATGCTGTATCCTTTTTCGATTGCTTTCATAACAGGCTTAAAATGGGCTCTATCTGGACTACAGATTAACATTGCCTCACATAGCTTCTCTTTATCCAATAGCTCTGTCCAATCTGCAAATCTCATATTCTCAGGTATATGATGTGCTTCTGCAAATTTGTCTCTCTTTTCTTTATTTGGTTCAGCTATTGCAATAAATTGAATTTCATTAGGATAGCGAAGAGCATATGAACCATATGCATAGAACCCTCTGTTTCCCGCTCCAATTAACGCTGCTTTCATAATTCTTTCCTCCTAAAGGGCTATTTTTATTTTCCACCAGTAATTGCAATTCCCTCGATAAATTGCTTTTGAAGAATCATAAACAAAACAAGCATTGGCAATATCGCTAAAAATGAACCTGCCATAAGTATCGGATAGTTTGTTAAAAATTGACCTTGAAGCGATGATAATCCGACTGATAACGTCATAGCATCTGGTGAACTATTAACAATCATGGGCCACATTAGTTCATTCCAGCTCCAAAGTGTGGTGAAAATACCTAACGCGATTAATCCTGGTTTCGCTAGAGGTAACATGATTCTCCAATAAATTTGAAAATGATTGCAGCCATCAAGGATCGCTGCTTCTTCTAGCTCTTTTGGAAGACCCATAAAAAATTGCCTTAAAAGGAAAGTACCAAATGCACTAAATAATCCTGGGACAATGATTGCTTGAAGCGTATTTAACCATCCTAACTTCACCATAATCATGTACTGTGGTAATAAAAACACCTGCCCTGGCACCATTAAGACAGATAGGGCCAATAAGAATAGAACATTCCGATATGGAAATTGAATTCTCGCAAATGCATACGCTGCTAATGAGCAGAAAAATAATTGTCCAATTGTTTTTATCAAAGTAACAAAGAAAGTGTTAAACATAAATTTTAAAAAAGGAAGAAGGACAAATACTTCTTTGTAATTCCCCCATTGTAAATCCTTCGGAAAAATAACAGGTGGTACCTGAATTGACTCAGCATACGTTTTCAATGAAGTTAGAATCATCCATATAAAGGGAACAACCATTGCTATTGAACCCACAATAAGAATGGCGTGGATGAGGAATGTCTTATTAGTTACAATCCGTCTTATATTTCCCAAGGGCCCCTCCTCCTTTATTCATAATGAACCCATTTTTTCTGTAGAATCATCTGAATAGATGTTATGGCCAGAATAACTACTAATAATAAAACAGCAATTGCTGCTGCATATCCTTTATCATTTAAAACAAAAGCATGCTGATAAAATAGGTAAACAATGGATTGTGTACTTTCTAATGCCGTACTACCAGTGCCAATCATCATAAAAATTAAATCAAACACTTGGAATGCTCCAATTAAAGACATCACGGAAACAAAGAAAATGACAGGCGATAATAGTGGAAGTGTAATTTTAAAGAATACTTTAACAGGACCTGCGCCATCTATTTCCGCTGCTTCGTAATAGGTTTTCGGTATGCCTTGTAATCCGGATAAAAAGATAACCATGTTATATCCAATTCCACTCCAAATGGCTACCGCTATGATAGAATACAAAGCGATTTTCGGATCGCTCACCCAACTCGGCCCATCTATTCCAATAAGAGATAGAAGGTAATTCAACAAGCCATAATCAGAGTTATATATCCATTTCCATACCATCGCAATTGCTGCTGGCATCGTTATAACAGGTAAAAAATACAATGTTCGATAAATTGATTTCCCCTTAATTTTTTGATTCAACAAAACCGCTAATAAAATAGATAGAAATATTCCAATTGGAACCGTAAAAATAATATATACACTTGTGTTTTTTATTGATTGTAGAAGATTCGTATCCTCTATCATCTTTTTATAATTATCTAGACCAGTCCACTCATACTGTCCAAAGGATCCCCATTCGGTAAAACTAAAATAAAAGTTTTGGATAATGGGCCAAAGATAAAAAATTGATAATCCTAACATAGTAGGGGCAATCATTACATATGCCCAAAAGTAATCTGATCTTTTCTTCGTTGTACTATACCCTACGATTTTTTTCTTTCTATTTCTTTTTTCTTTCGTCTCGACCGATAGAGGAATTTCTGGCACTTCTTTCCCTCCTTATATGAGAAAATAAAGAGAAGAAGTGATTCTTCCTCTCTTTTTACTTTATTCTAGTTTTTGGATAAAGCCTCATTTGCCTTTTTCGCTAATTCTTCCACTGCATCTTCGACACTCGCTTCCCCGCTCCAAGCTTTTTTTAGAATATCTGTTTCGTACTGCCAGATTTCACCTGTGTTTTTCAAACTTGGAAGTGGGTATGAATATTCTGCACCATCAATAAAAGCCTGTAGATTTAATTCTGGAACTGATTGTATCCATGCATCTTGTGTACCATTATAGGCAGGAATAACTGTTCCCGTATTCGCGTAAACCTCAGCTGCTTCTTTCGATCCAAGGAACTGAACAAACTGCCAAGCTGCATCTTTATGCTTTGTATTTGCAGAAATTACATTAGCTAATCCATGGATGGAAACTGCACGTTTCTTCCCTTGTGGTGCTACAGCTACGTCTAGATCTGGATTTTTCTTATATTCTGGTACCATCCAAGGACCGTCAAACATCATGGCAATTTTCCCAGAGGAGAATAATTCAGAAGGTGCTGTTTCTGTCATCTGGGCTTGAGTCGGAGATAGACCCTCCTCAATAAAACTAATATTATACTTTAGTGCTTCAATCGCTTCAGGTTGATCAAAACCTACAGATTTTCCATCCTCAGAAATGATATACCCCCCATTTTGCCAAATGAAGTCATAGTATCCATTTTGGTTACCCATTGTAGCTGAATAGCCCCAAACACCTTTATCTTTGTTTGTTAGTTCTCTCGCAACTTCCTTTAATTTGTCCCAATCCCATGATTCATCTGGATAAGGAATACCTGCCTCATCAAATATTTTTTTGTTATACCATAAACCTGTCGTATCATAATCTTTCGGAATACCGAATACTTTTCCGTCATAGCTGTACAAATCGATTAATGATTTCGGATAATTGTTTAAGTCGTATCCTTCTTCTTCAATAAGCTCACTTAAAGGTTGAAGAACATTTCCACCTGCGAACTGGACAATCCGAGGTCCATTCATCCATAGAACATCAGGCAAGGCACCACCAGTCGCTGCTGTTTCTAGCTTTTGGAAATACTGCTTATATGGAGTAATTTCAGTTTTTACACTTATGTTCGGATGCTTCTCATTGAATAATTTAATGATTTCTTCAATTGCAGGAACTTGCTTCATATCCCAGAATCCATAAGTAATTTCTACTTTTTTACCACTCGAATCACTTGAAGCTTCTTCCTTATTGCTACATCCAACAATCACTAATAACCCTAAAGCAAGTGTTAAAAAAATCATAAGATACTTTCTCAAATAGTTTCCCTTCTTTCTAATAAAATTTTTGTAATTTCATAGATTTGCGCCACAACAGATCATGATGTTATTACCAGTTTCTTTATGAAGGTATTAATAATGAGATGAAGAAATGTACCCCTTAAACAGCAATAATTTCAAGTTTTGTCTTATTAGTAGTATCTCCCCCTAGTAATATCAAACTATAAAACGACTTTAGTAATGATGTCATTACCAGTTAAAGTTAGTATATCACCACTCCACCAATAATTAAATATTTATTTTAAATTTTTAAAATATTTAAAAGGAATATATCTACAATTAAAAAAATCACCTCTAAGTGTAGGAATTACTTAATACCCTTAACACAAACAGAGGTGATTTTATTTATTTCATTTTCCGTTCAATTTTATATATTTCTTCAAGCTTTCAAGCTCTTGCTTCAGCTGTGCATTTTCCTTTTGAATCGTTGCCATTTTTTCGGCGTTCCATATTTTTTCTTTCGTATTTATTGGAGGCTTTAGAACGACTTTGTACCAAGCTTTTCCGTCCGGAGCTTCTGTGGATTGATTCTTATTAAAGCTTGCTTTTGGATAAATTTTTCTAATATATTCGGTTTCCTCATTAGACAATCTTAATTCTCTAATCGTTACTCCCTCACCAAAGCATTCCTCCAGAAACTCATTAAACTTTTCTGCTTCGCTAAACGTCATCATTATCCCTCCTTTAAATATGCACGAATTCTTATGGATTGGACGATATCTTGATTATATGCACGATTAACTGTATATTTGAACGATAATTTGAATATATGCACGAAATCTAGCATATTTGCACGATAATCCGTTTATTTGCACGATTATCCTTTTACAGTCGCGCCAGAATACTCAATCGATCGCGCAACAAGCACGTCCATTGCATCAATACAGAATTTTTTTACATCCTCACTTAACTCAAGGCATGATAATTCCGTACAAGCAAGAATGACACAGTCGCAGTTCTCTTTCGTGACGAGTTCATTTATGATTCCTTCAATCACATGGGGGTCAACTGGCAGATCGCTTTTAATATTATAAATTGTATTCATGACCTCTTCTTGAAAGACCTCATTAGGTGCATAGAATTGCAGATTAAACTGATGACAGCCTTTTTCATATACTTTGCTTTTCATCGTACCCGTTGTAGCAAGAACTGCAACCTTACTATTCACACCGAATCTATGATGAATTTCCTTACAAGTCTCTTCAATCATATTAATAATCTTCACGCTTGTCATAGCCTGCATTTGATCATAGAAGTAATGAGAAGTATTACATGGAATCGCAATATGAGCTGCGCCAGCATGCTCTAGAAGCTTAAAATCCTTCTCAATTGCCTGTAAAAACGTCTCTTCCTTCTTGTTCAATATCACATTCGTTCGGTCAGGTAAGGTTGCATGGTTTAGAATAATCATATTGATATGGTCTTGGTCTGTATTCGCTACGGTATTATCAATTACTCTTTCGAAATACACTGATGTCGCTAACGGTCCCATTCCCCCGATAACGCCTAAAGTCTTCTTCTCCATTAATCAACCTTCTCACAATTTTATTTCCATTTAAAAAAATTGGGACAGGGAACCTATGCCCGTGTCCCATTTATTTCTTTTCGTTCATTAATGCTTCAATTGATTTAACTTGTTCTTTTTCCACAACTACCATTGCATGACTTCCGAGCTCTTCATAGCTTTTAAAAAATGCATCAGCATTATATTTTGTTTGCCCCTTGAGTGGATTCATGACGTGTACATTTTCACCGTCATAGCCATTCAATACAACAGCATGTAAATTAGTTGGTGAATCAAATCTTTCACCAGTATCATGAAAATACCATGAATACTTAATATTCGGTTTACGAAGATCTAATGTAACCCAAATGAGAACAGGGACACCTCTATTTAGACGCTGCATAATTTCTTCTCTAGAACTTCCACTTATATCTAGTGTATAGTCTTCCCCGTCCACGCTTTTAAAATAATTATTTGCCGCTTCAAGAATAGGTGGAGTGTATGTGAAAAAACCCTCATCTTTACTTCGCGGATTTCCAGCATAGGCTTTATACGGATTAGCTCCATAAAGCTTGTCTCCCTTTTTTACAAACGGCTCTTTTCGTAAAAAATCATCTGCCATAACCATTTTTGATACATTATAGCCATAATAATTTAGAACCGCAGTTAAGGCCGTTATTTCACAGCCATTCGGTAATTCAGGTAATTGCAAAAGAGGGGCGACCGGAATAAGGATCTCATTTATATTAATCTTCCCATCTTCTGTCCTTTCATAGCTTTTCACATAGTTAGCAAGCTCATTTTTAATCGTAACCGTAGTCATGTCACTGTTAACGTCTAGAACATGCTCCTTCTGATTAAGCTGGTAGGGCTGCATCACTTTATCTTGGACAATTTTATATCGACCATAAGGAAGAGGTTCTGTTTCTACCTTGCCCGCTACATCCGTGATTAATTGTGAAACAACCTCTTCTGTCTCTAAATCGATAATCGAGTACTCACTATTTTCTAGCGGCAAATTTGTCTTCTCATCCATATTAATTATGACTAACTTGCCTAGCTCAGCTTCTTTCGAAGCAAAGCTGGCCATTTGTAGGTTTTGTTTAACTTGAAAAAAACGATCGGAACGTGTAAAGAAAACAGCACCAATAACTAGAACGAATAAAATAGAAATACCAATTATTTTTTTCAATATTATCCTATGCCCCTAATTTAATTCTTTAAAGAATTTCTTGTACCAAACAAGGAATACATACACTGTCCAAATATAGCGAGCATAATTATGCTTTTTCGTATAATGCTCATCGAGATATCTCATAAGCTCGTTCGTATCGAAGAATTCCGCTGCTATTTCAGATTGGAACATTTCTTTTACAATATTGTAGTATTTTTCTTCTTGAAGCCAGAAGCGAATTGGCACAGGGAATCCAACCTTTGGACGGTTTGCCCACTCATCTGGAAGGACTTCAGTGGAAGCCGCTCTAAGAGCAACCTTCGTATCCTTACGGTTCACTCGTAATGAGCTTGGAATTTCACCCGCCATCGCCATCACTTCTTTATCTAAAAATGGAACCCGTAGCTCAATCGAATGAGCCATGCTCATTTTATCTGCTTTTAACAGAATATCTCCAGGCAACCACAGTTTTAGGTCAAGATATTGCATTTTTGTTACATCATCTTTACCTTTTACTTTATCAAAAACCTTCTTAGTAATACTTTGGACAGAAGGACCATTCTTATACTCATCTTTTAATACGCGAAGTGCATCTTCTTCCTCGAACACCTTTGCTTGTCCAATAAATTTCTCTTCTACCTTTTGACCGCCTTTCACTAAGAAAGTCGTTATTTTATTTTGCGGCAGATTTTGAGCCATTTTGGAAAGTGTGCGACGAATAGCATAAGGAACCTTTTCATATTGCTCTAATTTCGCCGATTTTTGATACCAAACATAGCCACCGAAAATTTCATCTGCTCCTTCTCCAGAAAGCACGACCGTTACATGCTCGCTCGCTAACTTCGATAAGAAGTACAATGGAACAGAAGATAGGTTCGATTGCGGCTCATCCATATGGTATTGAATGGTCGGCAAAGCCTCGAAGCATTCATCTGCATTCATTAATTTTTTATAGTTTTCGATGGATAAAATATCAGAAAGCTCTTCTGCTAAGTTTGTCTCGTTAAAGATGCCTTCATAATCTTTAAAACCGATTGAGAAGGTTTTATTTGGTTTTAATAAGCCGGTAACATAGCTTGAGTCAACTCCACCTGAAAGGAATGAACCAACCTTTACATCACTAATTTTATGATAGTTCACGGACTCTTTCATCGTCTCGTTAATTTCTTGAATATAATGCTCTAAGCTATTTTCTTTTTCGTTAAACTGAACATCCCAATATGGTTTAATCTCGAATTGGCCATTTTGATATAGCATATAGTGACCGGGCTTAAGCTTGAATACACCTTTAAAGAATGTTTCATCAAGGACAGAATATTGGAATGTTAAGTAAGGCTTTAACGCATCTTTATTTAATTCTTTCTTAAAGGCAGGATTCTTTAAGAAAGATTTAATTTCTGAACCGAAGATAAATGAGTTATCCGTCGTGTTTTGTGTATAGTAAAGAGGTTTAATGCCAAAGAAGTCTCTTGCCATAAACATCGATTGCTTTTTCGTATCCCAAATAACAAAAGCAAACATTCCTCTTAGCTTTTGTAAAATATCGACACCGTACTCTTCATAACCGTGCAGCAGCACTTCACTATCCGTTTCCGTTGTAAAAGTATGACCTTTTGCAAGCAGGTCTTCTCTTAATTGTTGATAGTTATAAATTTCTCCGTTAAAAACAAGGACAAGACTTTTATCTTCATTAAACATTGGTTGACCAGACTCTTCTTTCAGGTCAATGATGCTAAGACGTCTGAATCCTAATGCAACACTTTCATCTGTATAATGTCTTCCACTGTCAGGACCACGATGGATGATCGCATCCATCATGTCATTAATTGTTTTTACTTTATCTATTTCTTGATTAGGATGGGCAAAACCAACAAAACCGCACATTTTATAATCACCTTTATAGTAAGTTTGAATTCTTATTGCTAATTAACAAGATTCATGCATATTTAGTAGACAAAGTCGTCTATTCCTCCATTAAATGGTTCGTTACCAACTCTTTTTCTTCATGTCCAGCAACACGATTGCGAAGTGGAAGGAATAATTTCTCTTTTGAGATATTCGTCTTTATTTTTTCGAGCTGATGGAGGGCGATTTCTGCACCATGATCCATCCCTTGGCAGCCAGCTAATAAAACCAAATCCCCTGAAGTTGCTTTGCCAAGAGCCTCTGCAATGGCATCAGGAAGCTCCTCTACTAAGTTCACATTAATATTTGCTTCCGCCATAACCTCTTCAAATACTTGTTGTTCTTCAAGAGAAACCGTATCCTTTTCCGTTACATGCGAAACACTTTTCGTTGCAATAACTTCCTTAATACCTAGTTTATCAGCCCAGCTGACGATTGTCTCAGCATTTTCTCGGTTCACCGTTGGTCCCCGATTCCCTCTGATTGCATATACTAAATGCAGATTCTTATAAGTCATATATTTCAATGTTCCTAATGTGACATTAATATTACCTGCATTTGCGAAATGATCGTCGATGATTTTAATATCATCCTCGAAAATAAACTCAAATCGTCTTTCAACACCAGCAAAATTACGTAATGTTTCCTGAATCGTCGATACGGACACACCACAAAGCAGAGAAATCGTAATCGCCACCATTGAATTATACACGGAATGAAGACCAGGAACAGATAATTCAATATCAAATTCTCCAGGAATATATTCGGTATCATTCACTTTAAAAGCTTTTAAGATTTCTACCGTAAATCTTCCTCTACCAGTTGTTAAATCCAAGTTTTTGCAGTGAATATGACCTTCCTTGCTATCAACGCCAAATGTGATTACTTGAGCTTTCGTTTTATCGACTAATGAAGCAGAGTATGGATCATCCAAATTCAGAACAGCAAAGCTCTTCTCACTCGCATGACGAATAAGACTTGATTTTACTTCGAAATATTTCTCAAAAGAACCGTGCGAATCAATATGCTCACGGCTTATATTATTAAGTGTCACAATATCATACTCAACCTGCTCGACACGATGCATCTCCAATGCCTGTGAGGATACTTCCATACTAACATGCGAAACCCCGCAATCCACCATTCGCTTTAAATAATGCTGCAAATCTAATGATTCAGGAGTGGTTAATTCTGATGGAATGGATTCGTCATCAATTTTGATTGAAACCGTACCAATTAAACCTGTTTTTAAGCCTTCATTTTCAAGAATCGCATTGGTCATAAAAGAGGTCGTTGTTTTCCCATTTGTCGCTGTAATTCCGATCATCTTCATCTTCTTCGATGGATGATCGTAAAACTTCGCTCCTAAATGAGCAAGTGCCAAACGAGCATCCTTTACAAGATACTGTGGAATGGCGATCTCTTCGTTAAATTCCTCCACAACCGCAGCGACAGCACCATTTGCTACGGCATTAGGTAAATATTTATGTCCATCTGTTTTCAAGCCGCGTACACAAACGAACAAATCACCTGGCATCACCTTTTGGGAATGATACGAAATTCCTTTAATAAACACGTCTTGATCATGAATCGTTTGTTGGACTTCAATTGAACGAAGGAGTTCAGCTAACTTCATTATGTCTACCTCTCTTCTGCTTTATCTGCGCGCTTTTCTTATATATTTACCAGCAATTTTCTTGAAAAAGATCAATCCAGGCTTTGGATCCTTCCAATCCCAAATTGCATAAGCCTTATTCTTAAACATCGATAATAAAATTTCCTTTTTTGTTAATTGCCCTGTTTTTACATACCCTTTAATTGCTAATAAATCCTCATAAGCGTACCAAAAAACAACACCTGTATCTTCTTTCACAGCTTTTGGCGGAAGTGGTGCGCCAATTAATTCACGGTATGTGATATAAGGGAAATTCAAACCCACTTTATTGAGCATCGTATTAAAGTTCGTGATTCTAGCATTAATTTCAATTAAATAGTACTTTCCAGTATCAGCGTCTTTTTTAAATTCAATTTCTCCAAAGCCCTTGTAGCCGATTTCCTCGAGAAATTTCGCACCAATCTCATACAGCTCTGGAACATATCTTTGTTCTGTATAAACAGACGCACCAAAATTGATCGGGTACTGCCGGTGCTTCTGGGCAGTCGTCCAATGAGTGACTCTTGATTCCTGATTTAAATACGCATCAAACGTATACATATGGTCATCAAAGCCAGGAATAATTCGTTGAACAATGACCTCTAGCCCTTTTTCTTCAGCCTTTTTAAGGGCCTCCTTTAATTCCTCTTGATTATGCACTTTAAAAAGCTTCTTTCTAAAGGTTGCCACGAAGGTCGGGGAATCTGTCGGCTTAACGATACATGGATATTTGATGATTTTATCAATTTTTTCAAAGAAGTTTTCTTCATTTAGTCTAACCGTTTCCGGAACAGCCATTCCCTTTTCAACGGCTAACTGATGGAGCTTTTCTTTGTTCATAACCGTTGTAGCCAAACCTTTTTGAGTTTGGGCAAATAAATAGTGCTCTCTCAGTTCTTCTAAATATTCATCAATTATTTCTACATATGCATCATGACATGGAATCAGAACAGGGGTAGAGGTTTGTTTCTTCGCATAGTCTATTAAAAATTGGACAAAGCCTTGTGGATCTTTTTTATAATAGGGAGCAATTAATTTCTCAGAACAGTATTTCGATTCAGCACCATAGCGGTCATTTTCATCGTAATCGACTGCAACTGTATGGACTCCATTTTTTCCTAAACAACGAATGGTACTTAAACCAATATAATAATTACATCCTAAAATGACGGCCTTATTATTCAAATTTCTCATCTCCAAACGGAATTCATCAATATATAGATATTGACACAGATTTACGCATCCATGCAAGAGATTATACATAAAATGAGCGAAAAGAAATCGGTATTTTTGGGATTTCCATGATCGAAAAAATAACAAACAAAAAAACCGCTTCGCTACAAAACGTAACGATGCGGTTTTTTTGTTTCTATAATTTAAACGTTCGGATCGTTCCTTGAAGTTTTTCTGCCATTTTTGCTAGTTCCTCAGACACCGATGCAATTTCCTCCATTGAAGCATTTTGCTCTACTACGACAGCTGCAATACTTTGGGAGTAATCGGCAGACTCTTCAGCAATCTTGGTCGTATTGTCAATAAGCTCGACAACAGAATCAGCTTCCGAAGATATTTCCTGAACAGTCGTGGAAACTTCATTAATATGACCAGTGACTTTATTTACTTCCTCAACAATCAGTTTGAACGAACCCCCAGCATCTTCAACTAGCTGAATGCCTTCCTCTACTGAAAGCCTTCCTTCATTCATAGCCATGACTGATTTTTCAATATCCTCTTGTATTCCAATAATTAACTGACTAACTTGATTTGCCGCTTCTCTTGATTGTTCAGCTAATTTACGTACTTCATCAGCAACAACAGCGAATCCCTTCCCATGCTCACCGGCTCTTGCCGCTTCAATGGCCGCATTTAAGGCAAGCAAATTTGTTTGCTCAGAGACACTTGTAATTAACGTAACAATTTTGCCAATCTCGTTTGATTTCTCACCTAATGCATCCATCATGCTTCCTGTTAATTCTGATTGCTCTTGAATTTTTGACATCTGGCTAATGGTTTTCTTAATCACTTCATTGCCATTCACCCCTACAGCTGAGGTTTCCTTTGACATCTCACTCACGTTCTCAACATGGTCGGCAATTTGCGTAATTTCATCCGAAATCGTAGAAAAAGATTGATCGGCCTCTAGCGTTTTCACCCTTTGATTGTCTGCTCCGTTAGCTAGCTGCTGCAATGAGCTTGCAACCTGCTCCACTGATTTACTCATTTCTTCACTACTAGCTGATAGCTCCTCCGATGTTGCAGCTACTTGCAGAGATGTGTTTGATATTTCATGAATCATAACTTTTAAGTTATTAGTCATTTGATTAATATACTCTGATAATTGACCGATTTCATCTTTATTTTTAACGACCACATGATCAGTACTTAAATCTCCGTTTGCCACTTGCTCAACCTTATTTGTTATCAATTTTATCGGCCTAGAAAGATGCCCTGAAAACCAAATAATAATTCCACTCCCTATTAAAAGGGCGAATCCTAGCACAATTAACTGAATAAACAATAAATGATTTGCTTCACTATTAAAATCCATTAAATACGAGCCTGCTATAACTACCCAGCCCCAATTAGGATCAAGTTCAGAATAACTTACTTTGGGCTCTAAGCGATTGGCATCCCCTGGGACAGCAAAATCAAAGGCCACAAAACCCCCGCCTTTTTCTGCTGTTTTTATTAGTTCCTGAGTCGAATACATTCCACTCGGTGTTTGCGAGTTAAATAGATCCTCTCCTTCACGCATCGGGTGTGCAACGGCCATCCCCTGCTTGTCCAAAACGAAGAAATACCCGAATTCTCCCATATCTACTTCTGTATCAATTGATCTTTTTCCATCTACTTGCTTCTTCCCTAATAGTTTTTCCTTTACCTGCTCCTGAGCATCCTCAAGGGTGAGATTTCCTTTTTCAACCTCAGCATTTAAAACATCTATCATTTGAATTGCCATCTTTACATTATTCTTAAGCCCTTTTGCTCCTAGTTCGTCTAAACTTCCTTTCGCTGAATTGTAACTTACTCCCCCGACTATAAGGATTGGAAGCGCTAACAAAATTGCAGTAATGGAGATTAATTTTGACCTAATACTTAGTTTCATGATGATCCTCCTCGTTATCACGATCTGATTTTGGAAAAACAACCAAATAAATCCTCTTTTCTTCGGATTTATTATATTACAATTTTTTTAAGTTAATAGAGATTTCAAGAATCTTTTATGTTTTTGCAATGTAAACCCTTTCAATTTTATTCGATTGTAATACCTGATTTACTATAATGCATTTGAGGGTAAGGCATTCGTCCATTGTTTTTTTGAAGCTGGAACTAATTTTAACCGTTCTAAGTTAGGTCCACACAGTCAAATTAAAAATAAAACCGAGGTGAATGGAAAGTGATTTTTACTATTATTAAAAAGAACTCCTATCAAGACTCAATTAATTTAATGTTATTAACGAATGCAATCTCTGCCACTGAGGGTGTAAATAAGGCCCAAATTATGATGGGAACACCGGCAAATAAAGATATTTATAAAGCAGCTGGGTTATATACAGAAGAACTAGAATCGGCTGAATCAAATGATATGGCTATCGTAATCGATACAGATGACGAAAAGCTTGTTGATTTAGTGTTAGAAAAAGTAGAGCAATATTTAAAAGACCAATCGATTAGCAATAAAGGACAAGACTATGAAACGGTTCGAACTTGGGACCGGGCAAAGAAGGCACTACCAGATGCGACCCTCGCATTAATTTCAGTACCTGGACAATATGCTGCTGAGGAAGCAGAAAAGGCACTAGACTTAGGCCTTCATACATTTATTTTCAGTGATAATGTACCAATCGAAGATGAAGTGCGACTTAAGAAAAAAGCTCATGAAAAAGGGCTTCTTGTCATGGGACCTGACTGTGGTACCGGAATAATTGACGGAATTCCAATCGCTTTTGCTAACGTTATTAATAAAGGACGCATCGGGATTGTTGGTGCATCTGGAACGGGTATTCAGGAAGTATCAGCTATTATTGACAGACTTGGTGAAGGTGTAAGCCACGCAATTGGAACTGGTGGGCGCGACCTGAAAGAACCAGTAGGTGCAATTACAATGATGGACGGAATCCGTGCATTAGAAAATCATTCACAGACAGAAGTAATTTGCGTAATTTCTAAGCCACCTGCAAAGGCCGTTCGTAACGAAGTAGTTGACCTGTTACAAAGTGTTTCTAAGCCTGTTGTCGCTATTTTCCTTGGTGAAAAGCCAACTCAATACGAAGGTAACGTCTACCAAGCGTATACATTAGAAGAAACAGCTCTTATTGCCGTTGATTTAGCAAAAGGAAATGAAATCAAAGCAAACTATAACTCAGGTAATTATGACGTAGGACATATCGAGTTAAAACCTGAACAAAAAACAATTAAAGGATTATTCTCCGGCGGTACATTAGCCTCTGAAGCAGCGGTATTACTTTCTGATGCATTAGGACTTGGCTCAGAAATTACAAATGAAGATGGCTATGTATTTAAGAAAGATGGTCATATCGTCGTTGACTTGGGCGATGACAAGTACACACAAGGTAAACCTCACCCAATGATTGACCCAGAAACGAGAGCTAAATTTATTGAAGAAGCGGGAGCAGATGAAAAAACAGCTGTTATCGTTCTTGACTTCGTTCTTGGCTATGGTTCACATGACGATATGGCAAGCGCCCTTCTTCCATCTATTAAAAAGGCGATTGCACAGGCAAATAGTGAAGGCCGTACACTGCCAATCGTAGCCTCAGTCTGTGGAACAGAAAACGACCCACAAGACTATCAAGCTCAGAAGAAGCT
>JAEWIG010000398.1 GCA_023387295.1 Bacillota bacterium
ATTTCATTAATGGCCATTGGTTTATACAATGCAGGAAGTATTATTTTAAGTGAAAAAGGATTTTATGGAATGGCATTTGTTCTTAGTTTATTTGCAGCGATAACGGTTCAAAAGAATATTAGAGATACACAGAGAGCAAGAGTAAAAGATAAAGTTTATGTATTTTAATTGAAAACTAAAATAAATAATTTTACAGAAAGTTAATTAGCCACATTATAATAAGAGCATGTTTTGAATAATATTCTTCAAAACATGCTCTTTAGCGTAGTATTCATATTCATGAATCGAATGAGTTATGAAACTTTTAATCATCCTTCTCGTATGTTATAAATAAACAAAAAAAGTAAAAAAATCCTTCATTAAAAAATTCGAAGGGAGCATCCAAATTGCGAACGATTAAAGAATTTATCAGCTGGAAATTTATCTGTTTTTTTGTTGCTGCGATTGTTTTAACGAATATCCCGATCATTGGAAATTATGTTAGCGTGATTAATACGGTTATACATGAATCGGGACATGCTTTAATGGCATTATTTGGTGGTAATGTTCATAAGATCTCCCTATTCCATAATACAGAAGGGGTAACTTATACAAGTCATTCTGGTTGGTTTGGAGGTTTTTTTACTGGGATTGCCGGCTATGTGTTTTCTTCCTTTATAGCTTTCTTATCTTTATGGTTTATTAGTAGAAAAAGATATAAGCCTTTGATTATTATTTTGCTCATAATTATTGGCGTAAATTTAGTCTTTTGGGTGCGTAATTTTTATGGCATATTTTGGCTAATTTCCTTTGGGGCAGCATTTTTACTTTTACTTAAGAAAGGCACTGGCACTTTCGTCCAAAACTGTCTTCTGTTAATTGCAAGTATCTTATTAATCGAGTCTGTCTCTTCGTCATTTAATATTTTGTTGTTAAGTTTTATCCAATCTCATTCCGCAGGGGATGCTACTGGATTAGCAAATGCGACCGTTTTTATTCCAGCTCAAGTTTGGGGCTTGTTCTTTTTTGGTCAGGCAATTGCCTTTCTATTTGCTGGATTAAAAACACGTGCGTATCGAATAGAATAGTAGATTTATAATGGTGAAAAGCAGTGGAATAATTTATACAACGATCAGCCTTGCAATCTGTTTTTCGGGAAGATAAAATTATACTATTGCCTACCCGACACATTGGGTAGTAATTTTTGACACAAATACGCTTAAGCGATTTGATATTTATAGAGTCAGCGAGGAAAATGTACATGGGTAAAAACTTTAAAGATGAAGTGTTATCACGGAGAACGTTTGCAATTATTTCCCACCCAGATGCAGGGAAAACGACGCTTACAGAAAAGCTGCTTTTATTTGGTGGCGCTATTCGTGATGCTGGAACGGTTAAAGGGAAGAAAACAGGGAAGTATGCTACAAGTGACTGGATGGAAATCGAAAAGCAGCGGGGAATTTCTGTTACGTCAAGTGTGATGCAATTTGACTATAATGGAGCAAGGGTAAATATCCTTGATACTCCTGGTCACCAAGACTTTAGTGAAGATACGTATCGTACGTTAACAGCGGTAGACAGTGCTGTCATGATCATAGACTCAGCAAAAGGGATTGAAGAGCAAACATTGAAGCTATTTAAAGTTTGCCGTATGAGAGGAATCCCGATTTTTACATTTATTAACAAGTTAGATCGTCAAGGAAGAACACCTCTAGATCTACTTGCTGAGCTAGAAGAAGTAATGGGAATCGAATCGTATCCGATGAACTGGCCAATTGGCATGGGAAAAGAATTTTTAGGCATTTACGATCGTTTTCATAATCGAATTGAGCAATTTCGCGTTGAGGATGAAGATCGTTACATCCCATTAAATGAGGATGGAGAAATTGATGGCGAGCATGCATTGAAGAATTCAGGTCTATACGATCAAACGCTCGAAGAAATTATGCTATTGAATGAAGCAGGAAATGATTTTTCTAAGGAAAGAATCGCTAGTGGTGAGCTAACACCTGTTTTCTTTGGTAGTGCGCTTACAAACTTTGGTGTGCAGACATTTTTAGAATCATTCTTGCAGTTTG
The DNA here is from genome assembly GCA_023387295.1 of Bacillota bacterium. Classification (GTDB taxonomy): domain Bacteria; phylum Bacillota; class Bacilli; order Bacillales; family Cytobacillaceae; genus Cytobacillus. The sequence continues at coordinate 2,058 of JAEWIG010000398.1, forward strand.
CTCCACCACCACAGGCGCGTAATTCAACAGCAGGGGAAATTGATCCGCTATCAGAAACTTTTTCCGGCTTTATTTTTAAAATTCAAGCAAATATGAATCCCGCTCATCGTGACAGAATTGCTTTCCTTCGAATTTGCTCAGGTGAATTTGAAAGAGGAATGTCTGTAAATATCCCGAGAATTGGAAAGCAAATCAAGCTATCTCAATCTACACAATTTATGGCTGATGATCGTACAACTGTTGATACAGCTGTAAGTGGAGATATTATCGGGATTTATGATACTGGAACATACCAAATTGGTGACACGATTACTTCAGGGAAAGACAAGTTCCAGTTTGAAAAGTTACCGCAATTTACCCCCGAGCTTTTTGTTAAGGTTTATGCGAAGAATGTGATGAAACAGAAGCATTTTCATAAAGGAATTCAGCAGCTCGTTCAAGAAGGTGCGATTCAGCTTTACAAAACAGTACGAACAGAAGATTTATTACTCGGGGCAGTAGGACAGCTTCAATTCGAAGTGTTCGAGCATCGAATGAGAAATGAATATAATACAGAAGTCATTATGGAACGTATCGGTTCTAAGATTGTTCGTTGGGTAGATGGGGATGCAGTAAACGAAAACCTGTCTAGCGGCCGCAGTATGCTTGTCCATGATCGATACGAGAAACAAGTATTCTTATTTGAAAATGACTTTGCTTTACGCTGGTTCCAAGAAAAAAATCCAGATGTGAAATTATATAATCCAATGGATTCAGAGCATTAATATGTTATAGCAAAATCCATATATTTTTAAAACGGTTCCTATTCGAAGGGCCGTTTTTTGTTTTTTTAGCCTGTATTATTAGTTGACAAAAGCCAAGAATAATACTATATTAATATTATGTTATTTCACTTTAACGCTAAAAAGCGTTTAAGTAAGATAGTAGAATATACAGGTTACATAATCAATTATTTTGTAGAACTCTTCTTCAAAATCAGTCGGGAGAGCTCTTTTGTTTTGTTATTGAGGAGGAAAAAATTATGCAGCAGGAGCAAGCCGACATTAGCTTAAAACCTATAGAAGCATTGCTTATCACTTTATTTATTTTAGGTGGAATTAGCTATGCGATTATTATAAACGGGGTTGTACCACATGTACCGATTGTTTTATCGATAATCGGATTAATGGCTTTTGGAATGATAAAAAAAGTAAAAATAAAAGAATTAGAGGCTGGATTAATTGATGGGGCAAAGTCTGGACTTGGTGCTGTATTTATATTCTTTTTCATTGGAATGTTAATTAGCAGTTGGATGGTAAGTGGAACGATTCCAACATTCATTTATATGGCTTTAGAAGTGGTAAATGGAAAATTCTTTTATGCGATTGTCTTTATTGTAACTTCCATCATTGGGATGAGTATCGGTAGCTCTTTAACTACGGCTGCTACACTAGGAGTAGCTTTCATGAGCATTTCTTCTGTTCTCGGCTTATCAGATGCTATTACAGCTGGGGCTGTTATCTCTGGAGCATTCTTCGGCGATAAGATGTCCCCATTATCTGATACTACAAATCTTGCTTCTATGATCGTAAAGGTAGATCTTTTCGAACATATTCGAAATATGGCGTGGACAACTGTGCCAGCCTTTATTATTTCGTTGATTCTGTTTGCTATCCTTTCTCCAGCAGAGGCTGTCTCTAGCTTTTCAGAAATTGCTTCTTTGAAGGCGGGGTTAGTGAACCTAGGTTATGTTCATTGGTATTCTGTCATTCCTTTTCTATTATTAGCCTTTTTAGCAATTAAACGAGTGTCAGCCATTGTTACTTTGTCAGCAGGAATTATTTCAGCTCTACTTTTTGGGTTTTTAATCCAAAATGATTTTTCAATTGAAAGAATGATGAATATCCTCTATTTCGGGTTTAAGTCTGATAGTGGGGTGGAGGAAATTGATTCCTTGTTATCAAGGGGAGGAATAGAAAGTATGCTTTTTTCTATTTCTTTAGTTTTGTTAGCTCTCGCGATGGGTGGTCTCTTATTTAAGCTAGCGATTTTACCGACATTGCTAAAAGGGATCCAAGGATTTTTGCAAAAGGTGCCGTCATTAATTGCCTCAACGGCAGGAGTAGCGATCGGGATTAACTTTTTAGTAGGCGAGCAATACCTTTCGATTTTATTAACAGGCAATACGTTTCGGAAAGCATATGAAGATGCCGGTTTACATTTAAAAAATCTTTCAAGAGTGTTAGAAGATGCAGGAACGGTTATCAATCCGCTTGTACCATGGAGTGTTTGTGGCGTATTCCTTACAGGTGTATTAGAAGTTGATACGATCGCTTACTTACCGTTCACCTTTTTTTGTCTCTTGTCTCCATTAATAACGGTGGTTTTTGGAATAACAGGCTTCACGATTTCGAAACAAAAGTAATGCAGCTGCTTAGGCGGCTGCTTTTTGCTTTCAATGACATAACTTTTGAGTTAGAATGCTTGCAACCTAATTTGAGCTTTAATATAGTTATAATGTGTTGTAAAAATTTTCCGTTCAATTGCTGAAAGGAGCACTATCAGTGAAGATTAGTAATTTTTCAATAAAAAGACCGATTTTTACACTTGTAACAATGTTTCTAGTTCTTATATTGGGTATCGTTTCTCTCTTAAATATTCCTATGAAACTTATTCCAGATATTAACCCACCTGTTGGAGTTGTTGTGACCTCTTATCCTGGTGCAAGTCCGGAAGAGGTGATGGAGAAGGTCACAAAGCCACTTGAAGGGAATTTAGCAACACTTCCTGGGATCAAAACAATGACATCTTCTTCACAGGAAAGTGCAAACTTGATTCTTTTGCAATTTTCATGGACTACAAATATTGATGATATCCAAAATGAAGTCATGCAACGAATTGATCAAACGCCAGTTCCTGAAGGTGCAGATCGACCTCGTTTTTTAAAATTCGATCCGTCTCAATTCCCAGTTATTCAATTATCCTTAAAATCGGATGAGGATGCGAATACCTTAAGGGAAATTGCAGACCAGTTGAAGATCGAGTTAACAAAAGTTGAAGGCGTCGCAAGTGTTAACTTGTCTGGAACAACAATTAAAGAGGTTCGGGTAGAACTTGACCAAGATAAACTAAAGGACTATCAACTAAGTCAAGAAGATATCGTTAACGTCATTCAAGCAAATAATATTTCTTTACCAGGGGATACAATCTTAACAAATGGAAAAGAACTAACAACAAGAATTATTAGTACAATTGATTCTGTTGAAACGCTAAAAAACCTTACTGTTACGGTTAACCCTGCCAATGGAAATGAAATTAAGTTAGCAGATATTAGTAAAGTAGAAATATTAAATCAAGATGACCGTACCATTACGAGAACGAATCAAACACCTTCAGTATTATTGAGTGTCTTGCAGCAATCAGACGCGAATACGGCAGAGGTATCTAATGAATTTAAGCATGAGCTCGATCAATTACTCGAACAGGAAAAATATGAAAATATTGAATATGATATTCTTTTTGACCAAGGGGATTTTATTCAACTCGCAATTGGGAATATCTCTAATTCGTTAATCCTCGGTGGATTATTTGCGATGGTCGTGCTCTTTTTCTTTTTAAGAAATGTGAAAAGCCCCCTTATTATCGGAATTTCCATTCCGTATTCGGTTATTTTTACATTTGTCTTAATGTATTTTTCAAATTTCACACTAAACATTATGACCTTAGGTGGTCTTGCATTAGGTATTGGAATGTTAGTCGACAACTCGATAGTCGTTATTGAAAACATTTATCGACACCTTTCGATGGGAAAAAATTCGAAAGAGGCTGCAGTAGATGGAACGAAGGAAATTGGTGGGGCGATAACTGCATCAACCTTGACGACTGTAGCAGTATTCTTACCTGTTGTCTTTATAACAGGTATTATTGGTGAACTATTTACAGAGTTTGCGATGACGATATCTTTTAGCTTGTTTGCATCCTTAGTCGTAGCGCTCACCGTTGTCCCAATGCTTGCAAGCCGTTTATTAAAACAACCAAAAACAGATTTAGAGGCCAAACGGCAAAACTCTGCTATCATGCGCTCTCTTGAGAGTGCCGTGAAATGGTCATTGCGACATCGTGCTGCTGTTATTATCATCGCTCTAGCGCTTCTAGGTGGTGGAGCCTATGGATTAACAACGGTTGGGACACAATTTTTGCCAAATACGGATGAAGGCTTCTTTACCATTCGAGTTGAGCTCGAAAATGGAACAGCATTAGCTGAAACGGAAAAGGTTACGGCTGCGATGGAAAAAGAATTAGCTGAGGAAGAAGATGTAGACACATTTGTCGGTTTAGTCGGAACAACTCAGGAAGGGTCTTTCCGTGGCTCAAAAAATGCCAATGTTGCAGAATTTTATGTGAAAATGAAGGATTTAAGTAACCGCGAAAGATCAACTTTGGAGTTTGTTGATGACGTTAAGAAAAATCTCGAAAAAACGGCCAAGAAGATAAATCAATCAGCAGTATTAAGCTTTAGTGCGCAATCTTCTTCAGGAACATCACCAAACACACTTACATTTAGTGTCAGGGACTCGGATCCATCCAGATTAAACACTAGTGTAGATAAGGTATACACTGCACTAAATGAACTTGACGATGTAACGGAATTATCGACAGATTTAATGGACACGGTAGAAGAAGTCCAAATAACAGTTGACCGCAAAAAGGCTTTAGAGCAAGGACTTGCTCCTGCTCAAATTGCCATGATTGTCAATGACGTTACACGAGGGAATCGTGCAACACAAATGATTGATGAAGAGGCAAATATATATGGAGTGTTTGTGGAATATGATAAGGCTGTCACACAGGATTTAGAGAAATTAAAGTCCTTGCTCCTTAAAAAGCCCGATGGTAGCTATGTATCGCTTGGGGAAGTAACGAATATTGAACAAGGAAATGGACCAGTTCGAATTCAACGTATTAATCAACAGGATGCTGTTCAATTTACATTAAAATACAAGACAACAACCAATCTCGGGGCAATTTCCAAAGAGGTTGACAAAGAAATTGCAGATCTCGATCTTTCAGAGGAAACAGAAATTGTTTTTAGTGGAGACCGTGAGCTGTTAGAATCAGCAATTGATGATATGATTATGGCGTTTGTGTTAGCGATTGTCTTTGTTTATTTAGTGATGGCTGCTCAATTTGAATCATTGAAATATCCATTTGTGATAATGTTTACTGTTCCACTCATGGTTATCGGCGTGGCTATTGCGTTAACTGTAACGAGAACACCAATTGGAATTACAGCGATTATTGGGATTATCGTTCTAGCCGGAATTGTCGTGAACAATGCGATTGTAATTGTTGATTATATTAATAAAAAGAAAGAAGATGGAATGAAAACATACGAGGCAATTGTCATTTCTGTTAAGGACAGGGCAAGACCGGTTCTGATGACAGCTTTAACAACGATTCTAGGTTTGATTCCTCTTGCTCTAGGTATTGGAGAAGGGACTGAAATAAATCAACCAATGGGAATTGCAGTAATAGGTGGATTAATCAGTAGTACATTATTAACGTTGTTTGTTATCCCAGTCGTTTATAGTTTTTTTGATAAGGAAACGCGTCGCTTAAACAAAATGTATGCTACACCAGATGGTCACTTAATTCCTGCTTATTTATTAGAAGAGCGGGTAGAAACATCAGAAGAGCAGAAAAAAGAAACTGAGTCTCACTATCCAGTATCTGATAAACTGAAATACAATCGTAGTGAAATGGCGGCGATGCTAGAAGAACTTTTACATATCGTTAAAGAAGACGATACAAAAGAAAACAAAAAGGATACTGAAAAAGAATAATTGTTTCCCGCTACAATATCTTTAAGAGTAGACGAGGGGGAGTTTGTTTGGAGTATCGCTATTTTTTTACCGGTTTTCCTGGCTTTATTAGCAATCAACTTATTCGGAAAGTACTAATGAGGAATGAAAATAATGGCATCGTTTATGTTTTAGTTTTACCATCAATGCTAAAAAGAGCAGAAGCAGAAAGAGCAGAAATAATTCGTGATTTACAGCTTAAAGAGGAACAATTTCAGATAATAGAAGGTGATATAACGAAACCTTCTTTAGCGATTGAGGAAAAATGGAGTCAAACCTTAGTTGAAACAATTACTCATGTATTTCATTTAGCAGCGATTTATGACCTAGCTGTTCCACGTGCGCTTGCATTTTTAGTAAATGTCACTGGTACAAAACATGTAAATGAGTGGGCAACGAATATTAAAAACTTAAATCGATATATTTATTTTAGCACTGCTTATGTAGCCGGATTACGTGAAGGGAAATTGTATGAACATGAACTAATCAAACCACGAGCCTTCAAAAACTATTATGAAGAAACAAAATATGAAGCTGAAGTGCTAGTAGAAGGTCTGAAGGAGCAATTACCGATTACTATCATTCGTCCAGGTATCGTAAAGGGTCATTCTAAAACAGGAGAAACTACAAAGTTTGACGGACCTTATTTTATTCTTAATGTTCTCGACAGGCTTCGATTTCTGCCGTTACTCCCTCGTATCGGAATGAGTGATGAGGTTATTAATCTTGTTCCGATTGATTATATTCTAGAAGCAACGGCATACTTAAGCTTCTTTGAGGGGGGAGTAAGCAAAACTTATCATCTAACAGACCCAAACCCATATAAAGTGTCAGAGATTTATGAAATGATTATGCATGCCTTATTAAATAAAAATCCAGTTGGCAGGCTACCACTTTCAATAGCAAAATTAGCTCTAAAAATTAAATTACTTCGCAAATCATTAGGCTGTGAAAAGGAAGCCCTTGACTATTTCACATGGAAAGGTACATTTGATTGCACACAAGCACAAGCGGATTTACTTCATTCCCAGATAAGTTGTCCAGATTTCAAAGATGGGGTTCCAGCAATGGTGGAATTTTATTTACAGAATAAGGATAATCCTACCTATCATATTGTCATACAATAAAAATAGAATAATACTTGCTAGGAAATACATCTTAGGCCCTATCACTATTTCTCTATAGTGCTCATAGGGCTTTTTTAGCGTTTTAAGATTCGTCATAATAAAACCCCCAGAAACAACTCCTCCTCTCTCGAACCCTTGTAGTGAAAAAAAGCGGCCGCTAAAAAACAACTATGAGGTGAAAGTGATGAAATACTTATCCAAAAAGAAATAAATAAAATAGCACTATGAACAATCAATAGAAAGCCACTGATTTGTGACTTTATTACAACATTTTCCTTCTTTACCCTAATAATATCGAAACCGTAAACGTATGGTATAATGTGTTGGGTAAAGAGGTGAGGCTATGCTTTCTATGCTGTTCATGGCAAAAAAGAGAAAAAACACACTAGAAGAAACAGTAATGGCAATCCAACAAGGAAATATAGAGTTACATAACGATTTAATTGAGTCTTATAAGCCATTTATTGCAAAAACAGTATCTTCTGTCTGTAAAAGATATATATATGAGTCAGATGACGAATTCAGCATTGGCCTAATCGCATTTAATGAAGCCATTCAAAAATATAGTCCTGATAAAGGACACTCATTATTAAGCTTCGCAGAGGTACTTATTAAGCGAAGAGTTATTGATTATATTCGAACACAATCGAAGCATCAAAATCTTAGTTATGAGCTTGGGAATGTTTATGAAGAGGAAGAATCGACAGGCTCAACAATACAGGACAAATTATCCCTTGTGGATTTCCAACAAAAGACAGATGAAGAATTAAGACGAGATGAAATTACTCAATTTATTAAAGTGCTAAATGAATTTGAACTTAGCTTTCAAGATTTAATTGAGCAAACCCCCAAACATGCAGATGCCAGAAAAAATGCGATGTTGGTTGCTCAAATTCTAGCTGAAGAAGAAGAGCTAAGGAATATTTTACTTGAAAAGAAGCGTTTGCCTATTAAACAGCTTGAGAAAAATGTTTCAATTAGTAGAAAAACCATTGAAAGAAATAGAAAATATATTATTGCGATTGCATTGATTTTAATAGGAGATTATTTATATTTAAGAGATTATAT
>JAEWIG010000145.1 GCA_023387295.1 Bacillota bacterium
TAACTTCTACGTTGGCGGTGTCGTCCATACTGAACTAGTTGACCTATCAACTGATTCACCCCTCAAATCAAGCGTTATTTATAGAAAAGCGAAAACGCTTCGCCCAGCCCCCACAACTATAAGACAAGAGACAAAAAGGCAGATCTATGCCCTTCCGAACAGATTAACACATGACCTCGAAGTCGACAAAAACGCGACGTTCTGTCATATTGTCAATACTAGTACATCCTTATACGTCGGAGCTAAGCGTTTTCGCTAGACATGAAGAAAAGCTGATGCGCCTTTCAATAAGACAAAAAGAAAAAAGGGTTTTTACCTCAAAAACCACATTTTCGTCAAACAATTAGTATTTAATTAGCTTTCCCATTATCAACAATATTATACAATTTTTGGGTTATTTAGTAATCAAACAGAGTATAATATGTTGGCATTATACAACTCTAACATAAACAAAAATTCAAGTCAATCTTTTTTTGCTTTCAAAATATAGTAGCCCTTTTTCTTTACAACTGTCTCCACTTCAGAAAACAATTCCATTAATTTATCAATAGCGGATGGGGCTCCTTGCTTTTTTTGAATGACAACCCAAAGAATTCCCCCATTAACCAAACGTTCTTCACTTTGCGTAAAAATATCATGAACTGTTTGTTTTCCAGCTCTAATCGGTGGGTTTGTTAAAATGGCAGCAAAATTATTGCTATGCACATTCTCTAGTCGGTCACTCTCATAAATATTTACATTGTTAATATCATTTAATACTGCGTTTTCCCTAGCAAGTTCTAATGCTCTTTCATTCACATCAATCATATGAACAAGTCGATCTGGCATTTTTTTCGCAACAGATAGACCGATTGGACCATACCCACAACCAACATCCAAAATGTCACCATCTATATCAGGTTCTTCAAACGCCTCAATTAGTAGCCTCGAACCAAAATCAACTTCTTTTTTCGAAAAGACTCCATTATCGGTTTTAAAACGAAAAGATTGGTTGTTAAGAATAAAATCCCAGTATTTAGGGTTACTTTCGACTTTTTGTGTTTTGGAATAGTAGTGTTCTGACAAACATCATCACCTCCGCTGGTGAATAGAAAGTAGAAATAATAGAGAGGTTGATACTTTTATTTGAAGTTTAAAAAGCCCGCTTAATAGCGGGCTTTTATATTGACATTATTACTTTACTTCTACGCCAGCGCCAACTTCTTCAAGCTTCGCTTTGATTTCTTCAGCTTCTTCTTTAGAAGCTCCTTCTTTAACTGCTTTTGGAGTGTTGTCAACAAGTTCTTTTGCTTCTTTAAGTCCAAGACCTGTGATTTCACGAACAACTTTAATAACTTTGATTTTTTGATCGCCTGCAGAAGCAAGGATAACATCAAAATCAGTTTTTTCTTCAACAGCAGCAGCAGCAGCGCCACCCATAACAGCTACAGGAGCTGCAGCAGTTACACCAAATTCTTCTTCAATAGCTTTTACTAAGTCGTTTAGTTCTAAAACAGTCATATTTTTAACTGCTTCAATGATTTGTTCTTTAGTCATGATAAAATTTCCTCCTTATATTTGGTTTAAATCGATTCAATTATCGTTAAGTTTAACTTACGCGCCTTGTTCTTCTTTTTGATCTGCAACCGCTTTTGTAGCAAGAGCAAGATTGCGGATAGGTGCTTGAAGCACGCTGAGAAGCATAGATAGTAAGCCTTCGCGTGATGGAAGTTCTGCAAGAGCCTTAACTTCTTCTGCTGTTGCAACGTTTCCTTCGATTACACCCGCTTTAATTTCAAGAGCTTCATGCTTTTTCGCGAAATCATTTAAGATTTTCGCTGGAGCAACTACGTCTTCTGTACTAAATGCAACCGCATTTGGTCCAACAAGAGCTTCGTTTAAGCCTGTTAATTCAGCAACCTCTGCAGCACGGCGTGTTAATGAATTCTTATATACTTTAAATTCAACACCTGCTTCACGAAGTTGTTTACGAAGTTCTGTAACTTCCGCAACAGAAAGTCCACGGTAGTCAACAACAACTGTTGATACACTATTTTTTAGCTTATCAGCAATTTGTTCTACGACTAATTTCTTTTGTTCGATAGCACTGCTCATCTTTACACCTCCTGTAGAATTTCTACATTCATACCTAAAAAAACCTCCATATCTTTTGCAGACATGGAGGTAGTATACAATAGTTTGTAAAAATAAAATCTATCGTAATACCTCGGCAGGAAATTAAGCTTTAAAGCACCTGCTGTCTACGGCACAAATGTTATATTTTCAACAACAAAATACATCTTACTAAATGCAGTTTGTTTTGTCAATTCCTTTTTTAACCAACCTCTAGTAAATTATTTTACTGTAACAGAAGATGGATCTACTTTTACGCCAGGTCCCATTGTTGAAGTAACAGAAACGTTCTTCATGTAAGTACCTTTTGCAGCAGCAGGCTTAACTTTTTGCATAGTATCGAAAATTGTGTTGAAGTTTTCAACAAGCTTTTCGTTTTCGAAAGATACTTTACCGATTGGCACGTGGATGTTTCCAGCTTTGTCAACACGGTACTCTACTTTACCAGCTTTAATTTCGTTAACTGCTTTTGTTACATCAAATGTAACTGTTCCTGTTTTAGGGTTTGGCATTAAGCCTTTAGGTCCTAATACACGACCAAGCTTACCAACTTCACCCATCATGTCAGGTGTAGCAACGATTACATCAAAATCAAACCAACCTTGTTGGATTTTGTTGATGTACTCAGCATCTCCTACATAATCTGCTCCTGCAGCTTCAGCTTCCTTCAGTTTTTCACCTTTTGCGAAAACAAGGACGCGTTGAGTTTTACCAGTACCATTTGGAAGCACTACTGCTCCACGGATTTGCTGGTCAGCTTTCTTTGGATCTACTCCTAAACGGAAAGCTACTTCTACAGTTGCATCAAATTTAGTGAAGTTTGTTTTCTTTGCAAGTTCAATCGCTTCTGCGATTGGGTATGCTTTCGTACGATCTACAAGCTTTGCAGCTTCTACATACTTTTTACCTTTTTTAGCCATTGTAAAATCCTCCTAAAAATGTGGTTTTAGCGGAATAACCTCCCACTTTGAAAAGCGCAGGAGCCTGGTTCAGCCCTGACAAGCATAAGACGAGTCTTTCAGAAAGGTCGTACTTTACCTTTTTGAAAGAATTGGCTTATGACCTCGAGGGGCTAGGCTCCGGAGCTAGACATCAGACAACACAGACGCCTTAGACAGAACAAAGGTTGCGTGTGAAACCAAGCTCAGCGACGCAACCCCATTGAACAACCTAAAACTCTTAGCATGGATTAGTCTTCGATAACAATACCCATGCTGCGTGCAGTACCTTCAACCATTAACATTGCAGCTTCTACGCTAGCAGCGTTAAGGTCAGGCATTTTTGTTTCAGCAATCTCGCGTACCTTGTCACGCTTGACTGTTGCTACTTTATTACGGTTTGGTTCACCAGAACCAGACTCAATTCCAGCTGCTTTTTTAAGTAAAACTGCAGCAGGAGGAGTTTTCGTAATAAATGTAAATGAACGGTCTTCAAAAACCGTAATTTCAACAGGAATGATTAGGCCAGCTTGTTCAGCTGTACGTGCGTTAAATTCCTTACAGAATCCCATAATGTTAACACCCGCTTGACCTAGTGCAGGTCCTACTGGTGGTGCTGGGTTTGCTTTCCCTGCAGGGATTTGTAACTTAACAAGTTTGATTACTTTTTTAGCCACGAGACACACCTCCTTAAAGTCCGTGATGTGGTAATAGGGGATTCCCCTCCCACTCAACTTATCGTCTTTATATTAAGATAAAGAACATAACAATTGTCCGGTCTCAAATTTGAGACATACTGACCTTTGAAATGTTACCACTTTTCCAAGTCAATTTCAAGTTTTTTTCAAAATAAACATGGATAACTTTTTCCTATAATTTATCAATCTGTGAAAAATCAAGCTCGACCGGCGTGTCACGTCCGAACATATTAACAAGAACTCGAATCTTCGCTTTGTCTTTATCAATATCTTCAATCGTACCTGTAAAGTTTGCAAACGGTCCTTCTTTAACTTGTACGGTTTCACCGAGTTCAAAATTAATATCTACTCGTTTTTCATCAACGCCCATGCGTTTAAGAATAACATTTACTTCTTCCGGTAATAATGGTGTTGGTTTAGAACCAGAACCAGCAGATCCAACGAATCCAGTAACTCCTGGCGTATTTCTTACAACATACCAAGAGTCATCCGTCATGACGATTTCTACAAGCACATATCCCGGGAATACCTTCCGTTTTAAAACTCGCTTCTTACCATTTTTGAAATCTGTTTCTTCTTCTTCAGGCACAATGACGCGGAAGATTTTATCTTGCATGCCCATTGACTCTACACGCTTCTCTAAATTTGCCTTTACTTTGTTTTCATACCCTGAATACGTATGCACGACATACCAATTTTTCTCCATTCAAGAGGACTTATTCGTCCTTCCCTCCCTATATATCAAATTCGCCTTGGCGTATTTGAGCCCAGATTAATACCTTCGCTTGCTCGATAAACTTCCTTTTAAAAATCTGAGGCATCCGCCGGAGGCTTTAACTTTATTCAGCAGAGGAGCGAACCTTACTGAAATTGAAATTTTAAGTAACATTCTCACCACCAATAGAAGCGGAAGATTTCTGCTGGATAAAGTTAAAAATAAATATTGCTTTCAAATAGCCGTTTTTAAACCAAATGAAAAAACCCGTTTCCGGGCTTCATAAGTATTTCTGTATTATTTTCCATTATACCATGTAGGTCCCTATGTTATTCAAGGAATAAGACGAATTAATAATGAAATACCTTCGTCAACTAATGCAAAGAATACCGCAAAGAACGCCACTGTGACAAGTACTGTCACTGTATAGTTTGTCATTTCTTTACGCTTAGGCCAACTGACCTTTCTCATTTCACGTCCTACATCACGGAAAAACGTTAGGATGCGTTGCATATTCGTAACACCAACTTCCAAAAAATATCCTCTTCGTATCTATGAAAATGCTATTTTGTTTCACGATGGATTGTATGACTATTACAAGTTTTACAAAACTTCTTTAGCTCTAACCGTTCAGTTACCTTGTTGCTCATTGTCGAATAATTTCTTGTTCCACAGTCTTTACAAGCAAGGATGACTTTTTTTCTCATCAAACACACCTTCTAATTACATCTATGCTTTAAAACTTTATCACGGACACTTGTCTCTGTCAATATAAGTTAAAATATGAACAAAGAATACGAAATCATCGACAATGAATCTTACAGAGAAATCTCACGAACTTCTAAATAACGTTCAAGCTTTCGCTTTACTCGTTGAAGGGCGTTATCAATCGACTTAACATGACGATTTAGTTCCTCAGAAATTTCTTGATAAGATTGTCCATCTAAATAAAGGGCAAGCACTTTTCGTTCTAAATCACTTAGCAGCTCTGACATTTTCACTTCGATATGGTCAAATTCTTCCTGATTAATAATAAGTTCCTCAGGATCCATAACCTTAGCACCTGAAATGACATCCATCAAAGTTCTGTCCGACTCTTCATCATAAATTGGCTTGTCTAACGATACATAAGAATTTAGCGGTATATGTTTTTGCCTTGTTGCTGTTTTTATAGCCGTAATAATTTGCCTTGTTATACATAGCTCAGCAAATGCTTTAAATGAAGATAGCTTGTCCCCTCTAAAATCACGAATCGCCTTATATAATCCGATCATTCCTTCTTGAACAATATCCTCTTTGTCCGCACCGATCAAAAAATACGATCTCGCTTTCGCACGTACAAAGTTCCGATACTTGTGAATCAAATAATCTAGCGCTTCACTTTCGCCTTGATGCACTAAATCAACTATTTCTTCATCCTCGAGCTGAAAATACTCTAAACCACTTTCGTCGATCGTCTTCAAGTCAGCATCCACTAAGATCCCTCCGACTGCACAAGCATAGATAGAAATATTATACAGTAGGACTTTTTCCAGAGTCAACCATTCACAGCTTCCCTCTGCGCCATTTTTCGAAAATTTCTGCCATTTCACCACTTATCGGAAGCTTAGTAACCGGTTTTTTTGTTTGGATATTTTTCACCTTTTTCCCAATATCAACTTCAACATTATTCATCTCATTTAATAACTCTCTCGCAGATTTACGTAAGGCTCCTTGGCCAAATATGGCCCATTGCTCTGTATAATCTGAAGTTGCAACATGTATTTGGGTTTTTCTATTACTCAAGCTAATCGCTAGTTTTTCGATTCGTTCGTCGGCCGTTTCATTTTTCCTTGTAAAAATAATTTCAACATTATGGTTCTTTAACCTTTTCTCTGTTCCCTTTACATCATATGCGTCAAAAACAACGATCACACAATAGCCTGAATATCCTTGATACTCTGCCATTTTTTCAATTAAACGATCCCTTGCAGCAGAAAGGTCTTTATTCTTCAGATCCCTCAATTCGGGCCAAGCACCAATAATGTTATAGCCGTCAACAATAAGGATGTCCATTTTTATCCCTCGAGAGGATGTCGTTTTCGATAAACCTCATACATGAGAAGTGCAGCAGCAACTGAAGCATTAAGAGATGTAACATGTCCAGCCATTGGTAAATGAATAAGAAAATCACATTTATCTCGAATCAACCGCCCGATCCCCTTACCCTCGCTTCCAATTACTAAGCCAAGTGGTAAAGTTCCATCAAAATGGCGATAATCTTCACTACCTTTCGCGTCCGTTCCAGCAATCCAAACGCCTTTTTCCTTTAATTCATCGATTGTTCGAGCCATATTCGTCACTCGCACAACAGGAATATGTTCAATCGCCCCTGTCGACAGCTTGGCAACGGTTGCAGTAAGACCAACCGCTCTCCGTTTTGGAATAATAATGCCATGAGCACCAACAGCATCAGCTGTTCTCATAATGGATCCAAGATTATGAGGGTCCTCGATTTCATCAAGCAATAAGAAGAAAGGCGCTTCATTTCTTTGTTCAGCTGCATGAAATAAATCTTCCATTTCAGCATACTGATAAGCAGCCACCTGTGCGACTACTCCTTGATGATTCCCTTCTACCATTTGATCAAGTTTTTTCTTCGGGACAAATTGGAGAAACACATTCGCAGCTTTTGCCATTCCAATTACTTGCTGCATTTGACCAGCTTGTGATCCTTCCGCAATAAAAATTTTATTAATATCCCGACCAGATTTAAGAGCCTCCATGACAGGGCTTTTTCCCATAATGAAATCTTGACTCATTTCTATTTACCTCCTTTCTTATTTTCAACAATGTGAAAGGCAGCCGTAATAATTTCTTCTAGCCGCTCTTCTTTTCCTGATAAAAACAAATAGCCAATTAGCGCTTCAAAAGCCGTACTATATCGGTATGTTTGTACATCTGTGTTCTTTGGAACAGTCCCGGACTTTGCGTTTCTTCCTCTTTTTACAACGGCTACTTCCTCTTCTGTCAGTTCTTCCGAATCTAGAAATTGATGAATCATTTGAGATTGCGCTTTTGCACTTACATAATGAGTTGCTTCACGATGTAGGTCATTCGGTCTCACTTTGCCCGATTGGATAAGATGCCTACGAACATATATCTCAAAAACAGCATCGCCCATATAAGCAAGGGCGAGGCTATTTAATTGCTTTTCATCTACTTTATTTTCGTAATCAAGCATTCATTTAGCCTCTTTTCCATCTTATGCCTTGAGGCGTATCTTCTAAAATGATATTCATATCTTTAAGCTTATCACGAATCTCATCGGCTAATTGGAAATTGCGGTCTTTCCTTGCTTGAATACGTTGCTCGATTAGATCATCAATTTCTTTATCAAGAAGATCGGCTTCTGGAGACTCTAACGTAAGACCAAGAACATTGAAAAGATCTTCGAATTCTTTTGTGAAAGCTTCAATCACTTCTACAGCCGTGTTTTTCTCCATCAAATATAGATTAGCAAGCTTCGACAGGTCAAAGAGTACGGAGATTCCATTTGCCGTGTTAAAATCATCATCCATCACTTGAATAAATTCCTCGTGTAGTGCCTTTATTTTTTCTAGCCATTCATCGTTATTATCCGTTAAATCAGCACTAGTACCTTGGCGATGCTTTAAATTGTGATAAGATGTTTGAATACGTTCTAATCCTGCACGTGTATTCTCTAGAAGTTCTTCACTATAGTTAATCGGGTTGCGATAATGAACAGATAGCATAAAGAATCTTAGCACTTGAGGGTCATGTTTTTTAATAATGTCGTGAACGAGCACAAAGTTTCCTAGTGATTTCGACATTTTTTCATTATCGATATTAATATAGCCATTATGCATCCAATAACGGGAAAAAAGCTTGCCACTTACAGCTTCTGATTGGGCGATCTCATTCTCGTGATGCGGGAATGCTAAATCTTGACCACCAGCATGAATATCGATTGTTTCACCTAAATATTTTTTTGCCATCGCCGAGCATTCAATATGCCAGCCCGGTCTCCCTTTGCCCCAAGGACTTTCCCAATAAATTTCACCTTCTTTTGCAGCCTTCCACAGTGCAAAATCAAGGGCATCATTCTTTTTCTCTCCGATGGCAATGCGAGCACCCGAACGTAGCTCATCAATGGATTGATGCGAGAGCTTTCCATATTCATCAAATTTGCGTGTATGAAAATAAACATCGCCTTCTGATTCATAAGCAAAACCTTTATCGATTAACGCTTGGATAAACTCGATAATAATATCCATGCTCTCCGTTACTCGTGGATGAACGTCAGCTCGTTTGCAGCCAAGTGCTGAAACGTCTTCAAAATAAGCATCGATAAAACGGTCCGCAATAATAGGAACTTCTTCACCAAGTTCATTAGCTGCTCGTATTAATTTATCATCTACATCCGTAAAGTTCGAGATGTATTTTACATCGTAGCCTCGATATTCAAAATATCTCCTTACTGTATCAAAAACAATTGGCGGACGACCATTACCTATATGAATATAATTATAGACGGTTGGTCCACAAACATACATCTTTACCTTTCCTTCTTCTAAAGGAATGAAAGGTTCTTTTTTTCTTGTTAATGTATTATAAATCTTTATAGCCATTAACTTGGCTCCTTTCCTTTTTTAAGCTCTCGATTTCTTTCGTTAACCTTGCTATTTCTTTTTCTAGCTCCTTAAATCGATCGGCAATAGGATCTGGAAGATCCGAGTGGTTCAAGTCTTTCCTCACCTTTACTCCATCACGGATTTTCACTTTTCCCGGGATGCCAACAACCGTTGAATTAGGTGGAACCTCATGAAGAACAACAGAGCCTGCCCCTACCTTTGAGTTTTCACCGATCGTAATCGAACCAAGCACCTTTGCGCCAGTAGCAATTAGAGCATTATCTTTAATAGTCGGATGGCGTTTTCCTTTTTCTTTGCCTGTTCCACCTAGTGTAACTCCTTGAAAGACGGTTACATTATCACCGATTTCACAAGTCTCCCCAATAACGACGCCCATCCCATGGTCAATAAAGAAACGCCTACCAATTTTTGCACCAGGATGAATTTCAATTCCGGTGAAAAAGCGACTGATTT
Source organism: Bacillota bacterium (assembly GCA_023387295.1). GTDB lineage: Bacteria > Bacillota > Bacilli > Bacillales > Cytobacillaceae > Cytobacillus. The sequence goes on from JAEWIG010000145.1 coordinate 9,572, forward strand.
GCGAGATGACTCGCGCTAGGAAATACAACTTTCTTTTAAAAAGTGCATGTGCTAGCCGATGAGCCCAAACCGCATGCAAGCCAGAGTATGTTAAAATAACTTCCAAATAACTTCTTGCCGCAGGGTCCTGCTCAAACACAACCTCAATATCTTCCTTCATTCTTTTGAACATAATACCACCCTCCTTTTAGAAAAGCGTAGGAGCCTCACAGGGGAACGTCGATTAAAAACCGCCACGTCCTGTGGCGTACATCAACGTCAGCACATCCTGTGCAAGTCCGACAAGCATAAGACGAGCCGTTCAGAAAGGTTGTACTTTACCTTTTTGAACGGATTGACTTATGACCTCGAGGGGCTAGGCTCCGGAGCTAGACAGTAGCGAAGCGGAAGCGCCTAGATAATCCTCTCACTTCAAAAATAATAAATTCTGATAACAAAATAAAAAACGCCCCTGTCATCATGACAGAGACGTTCCACACGCGGTTCCACTCTGTTTAGACTATTCATTCTAGTCTCAACTTTAACCTAATAACGGTAGGAGGGACCGCTTATTTCTACTAAGAAGACAAATTCACCATTCGAAACAAGGCTCAGAGGGGCACTTCAGAATAACGAGAGGCTTAAACCACTTTCAGCCGGTGATGGTTCTCTCTAATAAGCTTCATACTCTTACTTTTCCTCTTCTACACTTTCAATTATTCACTTATTTATTACTATATTACATTTTAGGCAAGATGTTAACCTAAAATACTTAATAAACGATTTTTTACTTTTTCCTTACCGAAAAGTGCAATGGCCTGCGGAAGATCAGGTCCATGCGTTTGACCTGTAATGGCCACTCGGATTGGCATAAATAGGCTCTTCCCTTTATGACCTGTTCCTTTTTGCACAGCTTTCATCGCTGCCTTAATTTCGTCTGCCTTAAATTCAGCTAGTTGCTCAATCTCAGACAAGAACGCTGCTAACACTTCTGGTACTTGAGGTTCAGCAATTACAGCTTTCGCTTCCTCATCCATGATGATTTCATCATTAAAGAAGATTTCTGTCAGCTCAACAATTTCTGCTCCATAGCTCATTTTTTCTTGATAAAGAGCAATTAGGTCTCGCACCCAAGCCATTTCTGATTCTGTCAATTGCTCGTTTACACGTCCAGCCTTCACTAAATGAGGCAAGGAAATGTTTACAAGTCGGTCAACATCAAGCTTCTTCATATACTGGTTATTCATCCATGTTAACTTCTGCTTGTCAAATAAAGCTGGTGATTTCGATAAACGGTTAGCATCGAAAATTTCTACAAACTCTTCTTTAGAGAATATTTCTTC
>JAEWIG010000213.1 GCA_023387295.1 Bacillota bacterium
GAATCTATCCAATCGATGGAAATCTTCCACCAGAACCACAGCTAGAAAGTGAATTCAATGTCAGTAAAATTACAGTTCGTAAAGCCATTCAAGAGCTTGTACAAGAAGGTTATTTGATAACCAAAAGCGGTAAAGGAACAACCGTCATTCGAAACACTTCTACTTCCATGCTTTCAAAGGGAAAGCTTTTTACTGAATACTTAGTAGAAGAAGGCCATCAAATCAAAAAGAAGCTTTTGAAAATAGAAAAAATAAGAAATCAAGAGGATTCTAAACTATATCAAATATTTGGTGAATGCTGCTATTGCATTCGAAGAATCTACTTATTAAATAACAATCCATATATTTACTTTACTCATTATTTATCAATGGAACTAGACAATATTGAACAGGAGCAATTGAAGGATCATTCTCTATATGAAACGATTGAGGAAAACGATATCGTTTTACAGAAGTTCCAGGACCACTTTGCTGTTTCAACAGCGCCATCTGATATTGAGGATACATTAGGTGTAGCCAAGGGAACACCTTTATTAAAAAGGCTACGTTATTCCTTTGATGAGTCAAATCATTTAATTGAATATAGTGAAGGCTTTTACAATACAGTTATGCAACAATATGTATTGAATTATGAATCATAGAACTCCTTCAGAATTTATCGTAGATTAGCGGGCAGTCCCCCCTACTGATTAAAGTTTCACTTTAAAATAGCGAAAAATTGGGATACCTTGTTCCAAGCTCCATTAACCAGTCTATTAATCTAGAAATACTACTTTTTTCTAAGGAGATAAAAGATGATAGAAAATCCACGATTTTATTATGTATTTGTCGGAACATATGGGACGGAATCTGATGAAGCGATTCAAATTCTTTTATTCGATTCAACATTAGGTAGCTTGAAAAAAATAGGGTCAGCCTCAGGTGTTTCCAATCCATCGTATTTAACAGTAAATGAAGATTTAACACGGGCTTATGCGATAAGCGAAGTCGAGGAAGGGCAAGCTGTCAGCTACGAAGTTCATGCAACTGATGGAAAACTAAATGAAATAAACCGCATAGCAACCGTTGGATCCTCCCCTTGTTATGTTCATCTTTCCCAAGATGAACAATACTTGCTCACAGCCAATTATGGTGGAGAAAGTGTCTCGTTACTTGGGTTAAGCAAAGAAGGTGCTATTCATTCCCTTGAAAATGTGAAGAGTTATTCGGATTCAAACAAAAAGAAAACCTCGCATCCTCATCAGATTAAAAACATAGCCAATTCCAATAAGTATCTCGTAACAGACTTAGGATTAGATAAAATCTATTTATATGAACTTCACTCTAAGACATTAGAATTGGTATTGATTAATGAAATAGCTGCAGTTCCAGGATCCGGACCGAGACATTTTACTGTATTTCCTGAAAAAAGAATGGTCTATGTTGTCAATGAGTTCAATTCCAAAATATCCGTATACTCTTATGATGAAAAAATAGAAACACTTGAATTAGTTCAGGAAATAGGAACCATTCCAAATGGATTTGAAGGAGATAATTACGGTGCTGATATACATATCACGCCATCCGGTGAATATGTATATGCATCAAACCGGGGACATCAAAGTTTAACAACGTATAAAGTATTGGCTGATGGGAAACTGGAAACGGTAGGATGCTCATCAACTAAAGGGGAATGGCCGCGTAACTTTGCGATTGTACCGAATGAAGAGTATATACTTACGGCAAATCAGAATAGCCATTCCATTATTGTGATGAAGATTGGAGACCAAGGTGTTCCAGAGGCTACAGGACATATATACGATATTAATAGCCCTGTTTGTTTACAAATCTTTCCAATGGTTAATCCCAATCAATATTCTCGTTAAATTTAAAGAAGGCTGAAGCCAAAAGCAAAGCCTTCTTTCATAAATCGGCATTTACGGGAAGTTGTTCCCCCACTTAGAAGTTTTTGTTTCACTTAACTTCTCGAAGTGGGGGTCTTACTGCCCATTAATATGCGATTAAAAAATAATATGTGCTGCTAAAACAATGATTGGTAGAGTAATAAGCGTTCTCTGAATAAAAATAAGCACTAAATCCTTAAACGATACTGGAATTTTCGAGCCTAGTAGAAGGCCACCAACCTCAGACATATAAATCAATTGAGTGACAGACGTACACGCTACAATAAAGCGAGTCATTTCACTCTCTATGCTTGCACCGATAACCGATGGAAGGAACATATCGGCAAATCCAACGATTAACGTTTCCGAAGCAGCTGCCGCTTCTGGTACTTGCATCAGTTGCAATAATGGAATAAATGGCATCCCTGCATATTTGAAAATCGGAGTATATTCAGCAACGATAAGTGCTAATGTTCCGAGTGCCATAACGATCGGTGCTACACCCATCCACATATCTAAAATATTTTTTATACCATCCTGGAAGAAGCCTTTCAAGCCACTATTTGCTTTTGCTTTTTTGATCGCTTCTTGAAACCCCCATTGAAAAGGAGTATAACCCTCAGGAATGACCTCATTCGTTCTTTTTCCATTATCGATCACATACGTATCTGGCTTTCTAGATAGCGGAGGAATTCTCGGAGCAATGATCGCTGCCACAAGTCCCGCTACGGTCACTGTCAAATAAAATGGAATAAACATCTCTCCTAATCCTATTTGAGAAATAACGACTAGACTGAAAGTAATGGAAACGACAGAAAAAGTTGTTCCTATAACGGCTGCTTCTCTCTTCGTATAGTAACCCTCTTCATATTGCTTGCTTGTTAATAGAACGCCGATCGTTCCATCACCTAACCAAGACGCGACACAGTCGACAGCTGAACGCCCTGGCAGCTTAAAGATTGGTCGCATTACTTTTGTTAAAAGAGCACCAAAAAGTTCTAGCAATCCAAAATTGAGCAATAGAGGTAAAAGCATTCCTGCAAATAGAAAAACTGAAAATAGAACAGGTAGCAAGCTAGTAAGCAATCGCCCGCCTGTATTTTCCGACCAAATCCATTCAGGACCTATTTGATAAAAAGTTACGACTGCAAAAATAGCTCCTAACAAGCGAGCGATTACCCAAACGGGTGAAACATCAAATAGATTTTTCAAGAAAGGGCTTTTTAAACACCAGCTTGGTTTAAAGATTTTTACCCCTAGGGTTCCAATAAAAGTAATGACAATGATAAATGTCATAATTGCAGGAAGAAAATCGCTTAGCTTATTTTGAATCATACCGGATAAAATCGCGATAGGAATCGTTATATTACCATCGTAGGAGATCGGTATCATAAACAATCCTATTCCTAGCAAGGATGGCAAAAGGAAACGCAAAATATCATAAAACGATGTTGCTTTCTTAGATGAATTCATTAAATAATTCTCCTTACATACTTATAAACTAAAACTCATTTTAATACATAATAATAAATAAACATACACTTTCTTGCAAAATGTATTAATTTACTATATTTCAAAATTTTTCGATTAAACAAAAAACTGGACAAAGCCATTATGCTTTGTCCAGTTCAATTACCCTTTTATTTCTAGTAGCTTCTGTCTTAATTCATTTTCCATCGAAGCAAGTTCATTTTCCGCTAAACGGCGTTTTTGACGACCTTCTTCCTGAATTCGCAATGTTTCTTCAAGTGTCGAGACTAAATTTTCTTGTGTCTTTTTCAATGTTTCGATATCGATTAACCCACGCTCATTTTCTCTCGCTGCCTCGATCGTATTTGTTTTTAGCATTTCAGCATTTTTCAACAGTAGTTCATTCGTTGTTTTGGAAACCTGCTTCTGCGCTTCAACGGCATGGCGTTGTCTGATTAAAGTTAACGCTATAGCGACTTGATTCTTCCAAAGTGGGATAGCTGTCATAATGGAAGATTGAATCTTTTCGACAAGTGCTTGGTTCGTATTTTGGATTAACCGTATTTGTGGAGCACTTTGAATTGTAATTTCACGACTTAGCTTTAAATCATAAAGACGCTTTTCTAATCGATCAGCAAATTGAAGCATATCATTTACTTCCTGGTACTTCATTTGATCATTCGATTCTTCAGCTTCTTTTTTTATTGCCGGAATTGTTTTTTCATGTAACTCTTCAAGCTTAAGTTCACCAGCAGCAATATAAACATTTAATGCGTGAAAATATTCTTTGTTATTCTCATAAAGCTTTTCAAGCATGACAATATCAGACATTAACACGTTTTTGCTTCGCTCTAGCTTCACACTGATTCTGTCAATTTGTGCACCAGTTTTTTGATACTTTGACAATGTTTCTTGAATCGTGCCAGAAATTTTCCCAAACATGCGGGCAAAAAATGAAGGTGGTTCTGCTCTTAATTCATCTGGATTAACATCATTAAATTTCTTCATTAAATCGCTAATGATTTCACCGATTTCACCAACGTCCTTCTTTTGAACATGGGCAAGCATCGTTTCAGAGAACGCTAATAGCTTTGTTTGTGCTGGCGTTCCATATGAAATCATGGCTTGATGATTTCTCGGGTCTATTTGTTCAGCCAACTGATAAGCTTTTTTCCTATTTTCCTCTGGAATGACATCAATCAGTTTGACTGGCTTTTCTTCTTTTATCGTCGTCAAATTAGGCTGATCTTTGCTATCTCCAAATGGATTAGCAAGTAAGTCATCCATTAAATTTGTATTTCCTGTATTCTTTAACAAGGATGAATTATTTTCTGTCATTTTAGTCGCCTGCTTTCATTATTCATTCTAGAATCCTTAATCGCTTTAATTGAATGCTTTGCAACGTCAATTTCAAAATTCAGGTGATCAATATCATCTTCAATCACATGATATAAGTCCTCTTCCACTAAATGAATTAATTCAGATAGGGTGCGGCGTGTTTCATTTAATGATTGTTCAAGCTCGTATGTTTTTTTCGGTTGGGCAGATAGGAACACATATTTTTCAGATAGCTCTAATGCAGAATCTAGATGAGAAAAGTAAAATCGTTCCGCATGATAAAAACGCTTCGGTTCATTTTTTGTCAGTCGATAAATTTTTCTTGTTACACGGACAAAATCCATTCGTTGTTTTAATGACGGAATATGTCTAATTGACATAAGCGATTTATGAAGACGGGAAATTTTACGCTTTGCTTCATCTAGGTTTTCCTTTATATATTGATATTCTTTTCTAGATAACTGATGTTTTTTCAAATAACGTGATTTAAAAATCATTCCAAGCAGCCAGTAAACAAATATCCCCCCACCTAATCCGATTGCACCAGATAGCCAAAAGGTTTGGTCAAAGGCGAAAAAGCTTAAAAGCCAAATGGTGACGCTCGTTGGAATGGTAACTAATACTTTTATAATAAATGCCAAAAATTGATTCATCATCAATCGTCTCCTTACTTAAAGCCTTAATCATATATACGAATAAACGAAAAGCAGGTTTCAGCTTAATAAAAATTTTTAAAACATATGAGAGATAAACTCCCTCGAAAAATCTGAGGCTTCTGTCATAAACTTTCTCCTCGTTATAATAACAATACACGATAAATATCATTCTCTCCATAGACTGAGACCTTAAACTTCTCTAAGACTTAAGACGTATATGACTAATAAAGTGTTCTTCAAAATGCCGTAGTACAAATTGGTTTTGGTGTGCGATTAAATATTTTGTTCACTTCGTTTAAGCATTCGTTCTTAGTTATTTTCAGCTTCCCGTATTGATAGAGTTTGTTTACACTGATCGAGCCCATCAGTAGTGAAGAGAAATCAGAGATATCCATTTCCAGCTCTATTTCAGGCTTATTTTCTGCATACTCTTCTATTTTCAAACTTCCTTTTTCTATTGTAAGAAGCCATTTTTGCGGGTCTACAAATTGAAAGCTGTCATGAATGATGAGTCCAAGTTCACAAGTAATACCATTGAAGTGCTCAGAAGGAAGCTGAGAGAAAAAGACCTTAATATCGATGATCTTATACATTAAACCGATCCCTGATTTCTTTGTTTCATGATAGACACTCGGAATTAGATGATCGCTCCCATTTCTCGGATCACTTATTAAATATTCAATAGCATCATCCTGTGTATTTAAGATCACCTTGTTAATTTGGTCTGCTTGGCTATGGAGGAAATGACATAATTGTGCTAGTGCCTCCGGTGTTTCATACAGAAATTCTTTAATGATTATGTTATTAATAAGAAAATTATCCTTACTCACATTTTTAAACGTAAATAATAAATAACCTTCTAATTTCCCATTATCCATAAAGCCGACTAATTTATGTTCAGGATTTTTAAACATCAGCCCTATATCATGTTCCGTTTTTAAAAGCATTCCATGAGTCGTGCTGGAATATCGGTTCGCACAGCTTAATACCATTTTCTTATGAGCTGAATCGAGAAATAATAGCCTACCTTTATTCTTTAACTTTGGGAAACTCGAAGGTGAAATTTCATATTGATTCATATTCGTCCCATAACCAAACCCCATCTGTTTATAAAAATCCGGTCGAAACGGATAAAGCATCACAATAGATGTTCCCCTTTCTTTAAAATAAGAAAGGAAATAATCCATTAATTGTTTTGCTACTTTCTCTTTTTTATGTAATAAATCAACTGCTACAAGCCCTACTCCTCCGGCAGAAATAAGTCTCCCATAAAGATTCATCGTAAAATGGTGAATTCGCATACCACCTACGAGTTTTCCGTCACGAAACAGTCCAAAAAAATCAATCGATTCAATATTTTCTTGAGTAGCTATCAGACTATTTTTATATCGTTCCTTAAACTCTTCCGTCTGCTGGGCAAAGCCTGGATAGGCATTAACAACTATTTCTACAAAACTTGAAATATCGTGTTTTTCCAGTTTTTTTATGATACCGTTCATCCTAATCCACTCCTAAAATTTTTCGTTTGAAGCTTAGATTTATTTTATTCCTATTTTTCACAATAGATGAGTAATAAAGTATTCATGAGCATCTGCACGTAACTTAGAATGTAAATGTCGTCAGCTTCATTTCTCTGCGCTTACGATTACTTCGTTAACATCGAGGCTTGTTCAATGAATCCGACGACGATTTAGTTTTTCTATGAAAAAAGACAGTACAATAAAGCTTTCTATAGCTAGTTGTACTGTCTTGGTAATTTTGAATTTTCCTGAATAAACACTGCCCGGTGTACTACTTGTTGAGGATTTTTTTGAGGGGCACTAATGTGGTGTTATGATTGAAGTTGGGACTTTACTTGAGCAATCTCTCGTTCATTTCGAACGGCTTTTTCCCAAATATGATCTTGATCTGCTTGAATCACAATTAGCTTTTCCATAATCTCTCTTCTTGTAATTCTCTGATCATCCTGAATCTTTTCTAGTCTTACATCTACCTTATCGAATCTTTCATCCATCTTGTCGAGCCTTGCTTCCATCTTATCGAATCTTTCGTCCATCTTATCGAGTCTTTCTTCCACCTTATCGAGCCTTACCTCTATCTTGTCGAGTTTTTCTTCCACCTTATCCAATCTACTATTCGTATTTCCTACCATATTTATTAATGTAGCTAGCATCTCTTCCATTTTATCTAACTGATTCTTGTCCATTTTCTTCTCACCTCCTTCTCTTCTTTTTATTATACACAAAATATATTTTATCCCAATCGATAAACTAAAAATCTTTCGTAACTATTTTGCCGATAAGCCGGAAGGATGATTTCTTCCTTTAGTTCAAAAGTGGTTTGATTTTCTAAAAAAAATAAATATTCATCTGAGCTGTAATATAATATAAGTTCAATTTCTCGTTCATATTTTTCAGCAGAAATCAAAATATTATTAACGACATTTCTAAATATTTGTATCGTAAAAGGATTAAAAAAATAAAACCGATTATCTAAAGGGTGAATTTCATATTCTTCTGCTAAGCAGCAATGAAAATGGATCTTTTCTTTCCTATTTCTAAATTTCCTCAAAAAACGAGTTTTATTTTCTACTGCCTCATTATGGAAAATTTCATTCATTTCGACTCCGATAACAGTGGCATTAAACAAATAATTAATGTAGAAATTTATTCGACCTTTTCCACTTCCAAAATCAACAATACGATCACTGCTTTTCAGCTCATAGGCATTGAATAATGCTTCCAGAGCCTGATAAGGGGTAGGCTCATATCGATGATAATGATAGGACTTATTAAATCCCCTTTGTTCTTCACTTGTTCTAATATTTAATAATCCATCATAATACTGTTCTTCCATTGGTTGCTCCTTTTTCATTATGAACTATGACATTTTTTCTTTAACTATAATGACTTATCATCAAAAATTAAACAACTGAATCATTTCGAAGCATAGCATCTTCTTCTAGGT
>JAEWIG010000248.1 GCA_023387295.1 Bacillota bacterium
CTTCTGTTCCCCCATTTGCAAGTGCACCGAATGCGATCCCGACAGCTAACCCCTCTGGGATATTATGGAGGGTAATAGCAAGGACCAACAGTGTACTTCTTTTTCTCTCTTTAGGATAAAATCCCTCGGCTTTACTAAGAGGAGTATTTGGATGAAGGTGAGGTAGAAGTTTATCCATTCCCCATAAAAAAATTCCCCCTAATAAAAATCCAAATGCTGCTGGAAACCAGGATCCAATGGCATTGTCCGCTGACATTTCGATTGCTGGTCCTAGTAAAGACCAATAACTGGCTGCAATCATAACACCTCCAGCAAATCCTAACATACTATCTAATAATCTCTGATTTATTGTTTTTGTAGCAAAAACAAGCGCTGCCCCAAACGCAGTCATTCCCCACGTAAATAAGGTAGCAATAAGTGCTTGACCTACAGGATTAAAATTTTGAAAAAAATCAATCATAAAAAGAACTCCTTCTAAAAGATTAGATTACTAACCTCCATATATTTTTATTTTTGTCGTGTAATAATACCAATGCGCACCATCTCAATTTTTTTGCATTACTTTTTTATAAGACATTAATACTTCAAATCTTATTTTATAGTAAATGCTCTTCTTTGTAATTTCTAGAAATATAGGGACGGTTCTCCTGTTTCTGAAACAAAAGAACCGTCCCTACGTTTAATATTTTCCCTTTTATTCTTTGATAATTTCCATTGTACTTCTCACTGTTTCAATTGGGCGAACTAATTTTTCTATTTCTGCACGTTTAGGCTCTAAGAATGGAGGCAGAGACAATTTTTCTCCAAGCGTTTCATAAGGTTCATCTCCCATAAAACCAGGGCCATCTGTTGCAAACTCAAATAAAATTTGTGGTGCAACTCTTGCATATAAAGACTCAAAAAAGTGACGATTTACATAACCAGATGTAGGTAATCCAAAACCACTCATTCGGTGGTCCCATTCATCTAATACTGATCGGTCATCTACTCGGAATGCCGCATGGTGCACCGTGCCATAACCTTGTCGAGCTTGAGGAAGAACCGTATTATATTCCACAATAACTGAGGCACCATTGCCACCTTCCCCTACTTCAAATAAGTGGAATGATCCTTCCGCCGCCGTTTCTTTAAATAACAGGACTTTTTCCAGCATTTCTTTAAAGTAATCAAAGTTTGCAATTCGAACAAAAACTGGCCCTAAACCAGTAATGGCAAATTCTAGTGGGATAGGCCCCTTCTGCCAAGGTGTACCAGATTCCACGCCTTTATTGAATTCATCTGAAATCAACTGATATTGCTGATCATCGAAATCAACGAAGGAGAGAGTTTTCTTACCAAATTGCTCTTTGATTCCAGTATGTTTCACTTCTAAACGATCAAAACGTTGTACCCAATAGTCCAATGCTGCATCACTTGGTACACGGAAAGAGGTCTTTGAAATCTCGTTTGTACCATGTACACCTTTCTGAATGCCTGGGAAGTCAAAGAAAGTCATGTCTGTTCCTGCACTGCCTTTATCATCAGCAAAGAATAAATGGTAGGTTTGAATATCATCTTGATTGACTGTCTTTTTAACTAAACGCATACCCAAAACAAAAGTAAAAAATTCATAGTTCTTTTCTGCACTACTTGTAATAGCAGTTACATGGTGTATTCCTTTTAAATGGTTCATTTCATTTTCCTCCAAATTCAAATTTAATGGTTAGCTTGGTTTGTTTAATTGATACTGTTCGTTTGTTAATCAATACTCCTCAATGGCATTTGTACTGAGAAACGTTTTTCCTACTAGTAAAATTTCAAAAAATAATAGTTCAGTACCTGACCTATCTATAATTTCTTCATAAAATAAGTAAATTCATCGATGGATCATCTTAGTTCACCGTTACTTCCAAACGACGTAAACCAAGTATATATCGGTAAAAGTGATGATTTTGACCTATGGTTTTTGTAATCATTGAAACGTGATGATGTCCTGGAATCTTATACATAGATCATTCCTTTGTTTTCAATTTACTAATCAAGTGATAATTAAAAAAATTAGTAGCCTAGCATTCATAACCAAATTAGTGAGCCTATTGTATTTTTTCTTAATCGACCCATTTCCTCTCGTTACTATCACTTTATACCTTAATTAAAGAAAACGCAATTAAAATATCTTTAATTAAAGATGTTTTAATTGCATCTCTTAATTTTAAGCTGAACTATCCTTTTCCTTTAATTATGAGAGATTAAATTTGCAGTTGGAATTCCAGGAGGTTAATTGTTGAATAAGAAGAAAAGACCATTGTTCAACTAAACGCAAATTAGTGTAGGCATACATCTTCACAATAAAAGACCGAAGATCTATTAGGCATCTATCCTGATTTACCTTCGATCTTGACCATGTTTTTTAATTACCAACATTAATGTAGAGTTCCTTACATTAATATCGGTGAACACACTTGTAGCTTTAAAATAAAGATTGATTAAAACCCCATCTGCAATCCATATATAAACAGTAATAAGAAAACCGTTAATTTGAATAAAGATTGATCAAAATAACGGTTTTCTGTCTGATTAAATAACAATTTTTTATAATAAAGTTTGAGCATTTCTTATTCCCCAAAAGCCCCCATTAGCGACTTAAGGATACTCCCGCCTTAAATTCGTTCGAGGTCTCCTTTAATGATTGAGTACATATATAAATCATCAAATTTTCCACAAGTATATTCATAATGCCTCAATAAACCTTCTCTTTTAAACCCCTGCTTTTCTACTAATTTTTGTGATGATAAATTCGCAGGATCAATTAGAGCCTCAATTCGTTCCATTTCAAAGTGTTTATAGCCATATTTAATAACAGCTTCTAAAGCTTCACCAGCTATTCCTTGTCCCCAATATTCTTTATTTAATTCAAACCCTATTTCAGCTCGATAATGTTTAGAGTGCATATTAAGAAAGCCACAACTACCTATAACAACACCAATGTTTTTCTGTGTAATCCCCCACCTTATACCTGTACCTTTTTCCAATATAGATTTATACCATCTTATTTCGCTCAAGACGTCATTTGGTGATTCGTATGGTTCTAACCCCATATATTTAACAACGTCTTTATCTGACAGGTATTTATACATATCGTTAGCATCCTCTGGTATCACTTCTTTTAAAATTAATCTTTCTGTTTCTATGATTGGAAATTTAATCATCAGAGAGTCTCCCTCTATAAGTATTGGTCTTAGTAATCTTATACTATTTTCTATTCTAGAATATCTCACTTACATTACATAGTAATCTATTACACAGCTAGACCAAACTACAAAAAACACCTTAAAAACCTATATTTTACAATCAATAAAAAGAATTCATTTTGAAAAAAGTTTGATCACTTTCATAGCCTTCATCAAACAATTTTGCTGAAGATAAACCTTAGTTGTTCATTCCAATAATATTGTAAATCTGCCTGAGTTTGTCTATATTTTGCGATAATAATCTCCTTTAAATATTTTCCATAGTGATCTTCTTTAGAATTGCTTCTTCAGCATATACATCTGGATTTTGTCAGGGAAGCCCTCTATCTCGCCACAGATGACATATCCCTGTTTCTGATAAAAAGTCGGAGCCTGAAAGGAATATGTGGTGAGATGAGCAAGCTGGCAGCCGACTTCTTTGGCCTCATCCTCGATCTCCGCAAGCAAGCGAGAGGCAAGGCCCTGCCCCCTGTAGGATTCACTGACCCACAGAACCTCCACTTCCAACGAGGAAAGATATGTGGAACCTTGTACGCCACCTACAATGTGACCATTCTCGTCCCGAGCTACCCTCCTGATTTCCATATCTGGCTTCTTGAGCTTTCCGTTCGTTTTTTCCATATTGTACTTTAGTAAACCGTTTATGCGGACTGTTTTCAGAAACTCCTGATCGGGGCAATTTGTGAAAATGACGATATTATTTGACATATAGAACACCTCTTCCTGTTACAAATATATGATTACTATTCTTTTCACTACCATTTTTACCATAATCTACCAACAAATAGATTTTATAAATAAGTATTAAATACATTAAAAATACCAATCTTTATCAATACTATCATCAAATTAATCTTCTATCTGCATCAAAATCGAATTGTAATAAGATTTAAGTAGATCTCTTTCAGTTTTACCAACATAACTATTATGAGCAATCAGATTTCTACAATCAGCCATTTCATTAATCTTAGGTAATATAAAATCTTGAGTTCCGAAATACTTTTCAAACATATCCTAATTATTGTTAATTAATATTCCAATATCCTTAAATTCCAAATAAAATAAATCATTATCTCCTCTTACACTTAACCATTTCTTATTTTTTGACTTTTCTTTTCTTCCTAATATCTTCCTGATTTTAACATAATACCGAAACTGTTCCTCCACAAT
>JAEWIG010000393.1 GCA_023387295.1 Bacillota bacterium
TAATCGTAAGCGCAGTGAAATGAAGCTGACGACATTTTGCATAACATCTTAAAGAATAGTACTACTAACTTTATTTTATAAGAAATAAAACCGAGAATCGAAACCCTCTCGCCTTCTATTTCGTCTATTTAAGTAGGTTGAAAGGGAATTTTTTCTTTGTTACGATGAAAGAGATTGAAATGAATGGAAATAGGTGCATGATATATGAATAAACCCATAAAGGGAACAGACCGATTTGATTGGACATTAGCTACTCTATTATTTGTTTTTTTCATTATTAGTTGTGTGGCTATTTATAGCGGGCAATCGTCCGGACAATATGCTGGAAACTTTGTCCTCGGCCAAATAAAAAATTACCTCGTTGGTGTTTTCATTGTAATCGTCGTTATGTTTTTTGATGGTGAACAAATAAAGAAGCTTTCGTGGGTTTTATATGGGCTGGGAATTGTATTACTAATTGGTCTTTTTATTTTGCCGGAGCCCATCGTTCCATTAAGAAAGGGTGCTAAGCTTTGGTATGAATTCAAAGGAATTGGACAAATTCAACCATCGGAATTTGTGAAAATTTTTCTAATCATTGCTTTAAGCAAAGTTATTGTTACTCATCATGAAAAATACATGAATAAAACAATCAAAACGGACTTTTTCCTTCTTTTTAAATTAGTAATCGTTACCGCTCTTCCACTAGGGCTCATCATTGTTAGAGATTTAGGGACTGCGCTTGTTGTTATTGCGATTCTTGCTGGCATCATTTTGGTATCGGGCATCTCATGGAAAATCATCGTCCCCATTTATGGATTTGGTGCTACCTTTGCAGGGATTATTCTTTATCTCGTGATCATTGCACCAGAAATACTCGAAAAATATTTAAAGATCGACACGTATCAATTTTTCCGAATTTATTCCTGGATTGATCCAATTGGACATCAGCAAGGAGCAGGACTCCAGCTACACAAATCCTTACAAGCGATAGGGTCTGGTCTCATTACAGGAAAAGGCTTTAGCGAGAGGCAAGTTTATATTCCAGACAGTCATACGGATTTTATTTTTAGCGTCATTGGCGAGGAATACGGTTTTATAGGTGGAAGTATCGTAATTATCTTGTTCTTTCTGCTCATTTACCATTTAACGAAAACAGCACTTGATACAAAAGATCCTTTTAATACTTATATTTGCGTTGGGATTATTAGCATGATTACGTTCCATGTGTTTCAAAATATCGGGATGACGATTCAAGTATTACCGATAACAGGAATCCCACTTCCTTTTATTAGTTACGGCGGAAGCTCGCTCATGGGGAACATGATGGCTATGGGATTAATCTTCGGAATGAAATATCATCACAAGAACTATATGTTTGCTTCTGATTCAAAATACGTTGCCAAGCAAAATTAGAACTCAACAGTTTTTAACACAGCCAAAATTTAAAGGGGCATCTCTAATAAGATAGCCCCTTTCCTTATGATTGCTCTATTGAGTTTTTCTTGTGGCTTCGGACCCTCAATATTGATCTAATGAAAAAGTACAAGATAAAGCATCCCAATAAAATTAATCCCACTATGCTTAAATTCATGAGCTTTAACGCAACACTTATTAAAGTGGCAATATAAATTCCGCTGAGCAGAAGACTAATTTCTTTATTTTCATAATATCTGATTAAATGTGCTCCAAACGAGGAGCCGATGAGTCCACCTGCTACAAGTAATAAACTGATTTTATAATCAATTGAAACCGTAAAGGCATACGATAAAAACGCTACCGGGACAATAAGGAAAATGGTAAACAAACTTGTGCCAATTGCTTTCTTCGGCTCAAAGCCTAAAAGAGAAACAGAAAGCGGAACAATTATAAAGCCTCCTCCAACTCCTAGTGTCGTCGAAACAAAGCCAGCGAAAACACCGATAAAAATCATTTTAGTCACTGCTGGAGAAGTAGTAGTGTTATTTTCTTCCGTAACCGACTTTTTCCCTTGTTTAAACATGGTAAAGGCAAAATAAGAAAGTAAAATGATATAAAAAATAGGGATAACGATTTCATCTAGGTTCTTACTTTCAAGAAAGAAAACGAATGGACGAGCCAGTTGAGTAGCTACTATCCCGCTTAACCCTAAGATGATTCCATTTTTCCATAGAATATTCTTATAGCGAATATGTGTTGTAATACCTGAGAAGGATGTTCCCAGCGTAAACAATAAGCTTGTTGTTACAGCTTCTACAGGAGAAAATCCGAACAACATTAGTAAAGGTGTTAAAATAAAGCCTCCACCAACACCGAAGAACCCAGATAATACACTAATACAAGCACCTAATAAGAAATATAAAATTAAAAGCATAGAAAGACTCCTTGTAGCCCGATAATAAGGCTAATTAAGTTCATCTAATCACTAGCGTAAGAAAAAATGTTCTCACACTGACGATAGATCTATTATCTATTGTAGTTTATTTTCGACAATAATGCTTAATCATTTATTTTTTATAGTAGAAATAAATCGTCGTCGGATTTATTGAACAGGCCTCGATGTAACGAAGTAATCGCTAAGCGCAGTGAAATAAAACCGACGACATTTACATATCATTTATTTTCAGGGACCCAATTCTAAACATAGCTTCCCTTTCTACATGACGGGATAGAATAGAAATGATATACTTCTTTTGTGTTACATATTGAGTAAACGCTCATTCTTGTTATAAAGTAATAACTTCCCCATATTAAAGGAGAACTTACAATAATGTCTGAACTTATTCACACGATTGAAGCATGGCTAATGGAATACGGAGTATTTGGGTTATTTTTTGTTTCCTTTGCGGATTCTTCCTTTTTTCCAATTCCTCCGGATGTATTATTAATCCCAATGAGCATTGCGAATCCTGATAGCGCACTTTGGTATGCTTTTATTACGACCGTTGCATCGATTCTCGGTGCATTATTAGGCTGGTTTATTGGTAAAAAAATAGGAAGGCCATTCTTAAAATTAATTATTTCTGAAGAAAAAATTCAAAAGGTGGAATATTATTTTTCTAAATATGGTCCAATGGCCATTTTGATTGCTGCCTTTACACCTATTCCATATAAAGTATTTACGATTTTCGCAGGAATGTCTAAAATTTCGCTACGCGTGCTTGTCCTCTGGTCCATTATCGGTAGAGGAGCCCGCTTCTTCTTGGAAGCCATCATTATTATGGTCCTTGGAGAACAAGCAAAACCATTCATTGAAGAAAACTTCACACTCATTACAATTGCTGGCAGTGCTATTATTATTATTGCCTATGTGATCTACATAATTATCCGCAAAAAGAAAAAGAATAAGTAGTAATGTGGCCTGGTTGGAAACAGCTGGGTTTTATTTATAAAAAATATTAATTAATAATAATTATAATTTAGTATTGATTTTAATTGAAGGTTTGGTATAATACTATTAGAAGTTAATTTAAGGAGGAATTATTAATGGAAAAATTACACGCATCACTAAATGTACAAATTGCTAACTGGAGTGTTCTTTACACAAAGCTTCACAATTATCATTGGTTCGTAAAAGGTCCATTCTTCTTTACCCTTCATGAAAAGTTTGAAGAGTTTTATGACGAAGCAGCAGATGTTGTTGATGAAGCAGCAGAAATTTTATTAGCTATTGGAGGAACTCCTGTTTCTACAATGAAAGAATACTTAGAATTAGCTACTATCGAAGAAGCAAACGGTAAACTTAATGCAAATGAAATGGTTGCAAATTTAGTAGCTGATTATAAAAAGCTTCAAGCTGAGCTGAAAGAATTAGCAGAGCTTGCTGATGATCAAGATAATGATAGTGTTAACGACTTTGCAGTTGGTTTAGTAGCAAAGCTTGACCTTCACATTTGGATGCTTACTTCCTACTTAGGAGAATAATACAAATTACAAAAAGAGTCAGTGATTTAATTCACTGACTCTTTTCTATGTAAAAATTAAAACGTCGTCGGATTCATTGAGCAAGCCTCGAGGTTAAGGATGAACAAGTTAAAATACTCATTATTTATTTTTCTTGGTGCATGCAGCTATTTTGTGAAAAAGCTAGTTAAACGCTCTAGCTATTTTTTAATAGAGCGTTTAACTAGAAGGACTAATTCTTCTCTATTTTGTAGGGGTGGCTCTATTATATAGAAAAGCATGAGTTGGCCCATTCCCCTCCGAAAACCCAACAATCTGACCAAGGTCATTTATAGCTGTCGCTTGGCTACTTGTTGTATCTTCAAGAATCCCGAGGTTGGTTATTGTATTTTTTCCCCAAAGAGTTGCTCGACTTTCTCCAGTAACAAGAGTCGAGGCTCCAACGATCTGACCATGGTTATTAATATCATTTGCGAAACCAAATGCACCGCCAAGAGTACCTATGTCTCTCATCATCCCATTTTCCCAAAGAAATGCTCGCAAAATCGATTCTCCCACCACTTGTATAAGGTCATTAATTCCTTGTGCACCGCTAAAATTTGTATCTGCACCAAGAGCCCCGAGATCTGTAATTTCACCGTTCTCCCATAAGAATCCATGACTAAGAGTTCCTACAACTGTAAAAACGCCAACGATTTGTCCGAGGTTATTAATAGCTCGAACGTCAAGATTACCGATACTTTTCATCTCATCGTTCTCCCAAAGAAACGCTACTTCTTGGCCATTAGCCAAAGTGGATATTCCAATTACCTGACCACGATCATTAATACTTAAGGCTCTGCTAAATGTCCCACCAAGTGTCCCGAGGCTCCGCATCGAACCATTTTCCCAAAGAAAAGCATGAATTTGCCCATTATCCAGTTGTGATTCCCCCACAGCTTGTCCAAGGTTATTAATACCAAAAGCTTGACTAAAAACCCCTCCCAGAGTCCCAAGGTCCCTCATCTCATCGCTTTCCCAGATAAATGCTCGTGATTGCCCACTTTCTATTTCCGATGTTCCAACTATTTGACCAAGGTTATTAATATCAAAGGCAAAACTGTTTAACCCGCCCAGTGTCCCAAGGTCTATTAATTTTCTTACTCCCATATAAATCTCCTTTCTCAAACTCACTTAATTATTTTATTAAGAAGTTGCTAGAAACGAATAAGTCATAATAGCTTATGAGAAGTAATGAGATTATGTATAGACAAACATAATTAGATTAAGTAAGAAAATAATAATACTTATTCATCTCATTATTTTTTCTTCTTACAGGGATTCTGCCGGCAAAACAAGAATATAATACTCCAAGCAAATTCTAGGTGGATTTTTAATCTCAAGAATTGATAATGATTACAATCTCTTTCGATCAGAAGATATTTTAATTAACAAATTTAAATAACTCGTTTGTATAGGAGTGCTTTCGGCATGAAATATAAATCGTTAAAAATTAGCCCACCACAGCTTCTTATCATCGTGTTTGCTTTCTTTATCGGATTAGGAACGCTACTTTTAAAACTGCCTTTTGCTACAGAAAAATCGATACCTTGGATTGATGCACTCTTTACAACCACATCTGCCATGACCGTGACTGGGCTAAGTACGATTGATATTGGAACGACATTTACATTATTTGGTGAAATCGTGATCATGTGCTTAATCCAGCTTGGTGGGTTAGGCATTATGTCGTTTGCCGTTTTAATATATCTCATGCTCGGAAGGAAAATCGGCATAAAAGAACGCCTCGTCATGCAGCAGGCTTTAAATCAAACGTCTCTTGGTGGGATCATCCTGCTAGTACGCAACTTATTTATTTTTTCCTTTGTCATTGAAGGATTTGCCGTTCTCTTGCTTTCGTTTCGGTGGATTCCTGAATTTGGATTTACAAAAGGATTTTATTATAGCCTATTTCATGCTATTTCTGCTTTTAATAATGCTGGCTTTTCTCTTTTTCCGAATAATTTAATGAATTATGTTGGCGATCCCGTCGTAAATCTTGTCCTCTCTCTTCTCTTCATTACGGGGGGAATTGGCTTTACGGTCCTAATTGATTTGCGAAAAGCAAAGAAATTCCGCGACTTATCGCTTCATTCTAAACTGATGCTCGTGAGCACGTTTGTTATTAATATTGTAGCGATGATGATGATTTTTATCTTGGAGTTTAATAATCCGAAAACATTAGGTTTATTAACAGGCTGGGAACAATTTTGGGCCACCTATTTTCAGGCTGTTTCTCCAAGAACAGCTGGGTTTAATACGATCGATATAAGCGGACTAGAAGACCCGACTGCTCTTTTTATGATCATGCTTATGTTTATCGGAGCAGGTAGTGCTTCTACAGGTGGAGGCATTAAGCTAACAACCTTTATCATTATTCTTCTTGCCGTTATTAGCTTTATTAATGGGAAAAATAAAATTGTTGTTTTTAGAAGAACGATTCACGAAAGCTACGTTGTGAAGGCTCTATCCATCACGATGATTAGTATTCTTTTCGTAATCTCTGCGATATTTCTGATGACCATTACAGAAAAACAACCCTTTATTGTGGTAGCATTCGAAGTAATGTCCGCATTTGGAACAACAGGGCTTTCAATGGGACTAACAAGTAATTTAACCGAAATTGGGAAAGAAATTATCATTTTTATTATGTTTCTTGGAAAACTAGGACCATTAACATTAGTATTTTCCTTTGCCCGTCGTCAAACAGAACATAAAATTCGTTATCCACAAGAAGATATTTTGACTGGATGATAAAGAAAAAAACAGCAAATAGAGCCCATACAAAAATAAGGCATTCCTTGAGATCGCCTTATTTTTCATTCCTATTTTCTTTGCCACAAATGATCGTGCAGAAGCCCTCCCTTATGGAAATGCTCACTTGATAAATTCAACTATTAGCTTTCCAGCATGGAATAAAGATTGCCTACCTAATTCTTGATTTGTTAGCTTATCAATAAGGGCAGATACATAGACCGTTCTCCCCTTATAGCGAATAATCGCACAATCATGCTCAACACCTGGTAACTCACCTGTCTTACTAGCAACCTGGACTTTTTCTAAATCAAATGCTGCTACAAGCTTGTTGGTAAATTGCTGTTTCTCCATGATTCGCCACACTTGTGCTGAATTCTCTTTTGTTAGAAAACCCTGCCCATCAATGGCTTTTAAACAAGCAACCATATCTGAAGCGGTTGTAAAATTATCGATTCCTTTTTTACGGGACTCAACATCCATCATCATCCTGTTTAGCTCACTGTTCTTCATATGAAGCCACTTCATGCACCTGTTTATTTCATCCATTCCTAAAAGCTCAATCAACCTATTCGTAGCACTATTGTCAGACACGATAATCATTAAGGTGAGTAAATCAATTCCTTTTAATTGAATATCAGTGGATAAAGCTTGAATGACACCTGAACCTTCTACCCTTCCTGTTTGAAGAATTTTTACATATTCATGTAGGTCAAACAGCCCTTTTTCACTTTGGCGAAAACCTTCTATTAAAATGGGTACCTTGATCAAACTTGCTGAAGGGAAGATTTCTTCAGGATTCACTTGAATCGTTCCCTCTTCTGTTTCAATGACAATCCCCATTCTTCCTTCACAACAGGCTACTAGTTCCGACACCTTTTTTTCTAAAGTATTAAAATCCATCTTATTCTCTTGCACGAATCGTTACAGCTACCTCTGGACGACTCGGATCACTTGTTATTTTTTTGTCGTACAAATGACAGGCAACGAAATGATTTGTGTCGATTTCCTTCCATTCGGGCTTGGCAGATGCACATGCCTCCATCACAAATGGACAGCGTGTACGAAATACACAGCCACTAGGAGGATTGATCGGGCTCGGTAACTCGCCTTGTAATATAATTCGTTCCCGTTTATCCTCGACATCTGGATCGGGAATCGGTATAGCTGACAAAAGAGCCTGTGTGTAAGGATGAAGTGGATTTTTATAAAGATTTGCACTGGCGGTTAATTCGACAAGATTGCCTAAGTACATCACACCAATCCGATCACTAATATGCTTGACCATCGAAAGATCATGCGCAATGAATAGGAACGTTAAATTTTTCTTTTTTTGTAGTCCTTTTAATAAATTGACGACTTGAGCTTGTACTGATACATCTAGAGCAGAGATTGGCTCATCTGCAATAATAAATTCAGGATTAAGTGACAAAGCTCGAGCAATCCCAATTCGCTGTCTTTGTCCACCACTAAATTCATGTGGATAGCGGTTCGCATGATCTCGGTTTAGTCCTACATCCTCTAGTAATTGATATACCCGTTCTAATTGCTCCTTTTTATTTGCATATAAACGATGAACCTCCATCGGCTCTGAAATAATTTCTCTAACCGTTGAACGCGGGTTTAAGGAAGCATACGGATCTTGGAAAATCATTTGCATTTTGCGATGGAAGGAAAATCTTTCTTTGTCGTTCATTTGATGAACATTCTTTCCATCGTACAGAACCTCTCCCTCTGTCCGATCGTTTAATCCAATAATCGTGCGCCCTGTTGTTGATTTCCCACAGCCCGATTCACCGACAATCCCGAACGTTTCTCCCTTATTAATTTGAAAGCTAACGTCGTCAACCGCTTTTAAAATAATATCTTTTCCAAGTGAGAAATATTTTTTTAGATTTTTTACTTCTAACAATGCTTGGTCTGACATCATTATTCCTCCGTCTCCTACCAATAGCGTCTTGCTGCACATAGCTCCTTTTCGTAAATCGTGTTGTGAAGCTCAATAATTTCAATGTTTTTCCCTGTATATGGCGAATGGAGCAATTTTCCTTCTCCATAATAAATTCCAACATGATGAATGCTGCCCTTCCCTTCTTCATACGCAAAAAACAACAAGTCACCAGGCATCCTATCCTCTAAAGGGACTTCAAACCCTTCACTCCCCTGGTCATGAGCATCACGAGGAATGATATAGCCGTTTATTTTGCACATCGAATACGTAAAGCCAGAGCAATCATAGCCGAAGCTGCTCATTCCCCCCCATAAATAAGGCAGACCGAGAAATTGTTTTCCAGCTGATACAATATCCTCTCCGCTTCCTTTAGGTAGACTTTGCAATGATTCAAAAACACTCACTTCATCTACCTTGAAAAATCCCTCTCCTATTGGCGTCTGGACTTTAATCCAGTGCTTATCCCTGCTAATGAAAGGAAGAATCGTTTGATAGCTTAGTAGAAGCTGAGCCTGTTTAGAGTCATCATAAAGAATGGTTTTCGGTTGGTTTAATACGACGATGGGTCGTTCATTTATCTTCCAATTTTCATTTTGTACAATTTGCTCTTTGGGCAACCAGCCAGGATATCCTCTCTCATCTTTTGAAGTGGATTGACTCGGAACAACTACTTGAACCCAATTCTCTTTCTCTTGTAGGATGAGGACTTCCTCTCCATACAAAACTTGGGATTGAATCATATTTTTATCATAAAAATCTAAATTATTTTCATAGGTTAAGCCCTTGAGCCACATGTCCACATCAGCTGGATTAGTGATGGCTAGCTTATCAATATCCCTCGCTGAATCAAAATATGTCCAAAGGGTCGCAACCGGAACTGCAATAAACCATTTCACTTTAGTTGCCAAGTCATTATCCTCCCTGTTTTCTTTTACCTAATCCACACTTTCATTCGATAGGTTATTAACTACCCAATACCAATAGGAGCATTTTCGTGATGTACAGCGACAATTCCAAGCCCAGGTGTAGAAGGAATTTCAATTTTACGACCAATATAGTTAATGCCACCTTCTACAACATCCTTAGCAAGCATTAAAGGAGCATCAAAATCAAATCGAGTAATATTTTTCTTGCTTGCTGCAAAATGGGCCGCAGCGGTAATACCCAATCTCGTTTCAATCATGCTTCCTACCATACATTCCATTCCGCATACTTCAGCAAGCTGATTGATAATTTGCGCTTGATAAATCCCTCCTGATTTCATCAATTTAATATTGATTAAATCGGCACTTCGCGTTTTAATTACATCGAATGCTTGCTTCGGAGAAAAGACACTTTCATCTGCCATAATCATCGTATCCACATTATCTGTCACTTGCTTAAGCCCTTCGATATCCCAGGCCTTCACAGGCTGCTCTACGAGTTCAATATTTAAATCCAATGCTTCCATTTTTCGAATGGCTTGAATTGCTTCCTTCGGTTTCCAGCCTTGATTTGCATCAAGACGGAGCTTCACTCCATTGCCAACTCGCTTTCTTATCTCACATATACGGTCAATATCTGTTAAAATATCATCTTTCCCGACCTTTACTTTTAGGACGTTAAAACCTTGTTGAACATAAGCAACAGCGTCTTCGCCCATTTCTTCTGGACCATTCACACTCACCGTAAAATCTGTCTCAATTTCATTTTTGTGCCCACCCAAAAATTGATAAAGCGGAAGCTTGCATGCTTGAGATAAACAATCATACAAGGCCATATCAACCGCAGCTTTTGCACTCGGATTACCGATAAGAATCGTTTGCAGCCCTTGGAAAATCGCTTCGTAGTTTAATAGGTTCTTTTTTTCTAAATACGGGTTTAACACTTCGTGAATCGCTGACTCGATGCTAGAAAGACTTTCACCCGTAATGACAACCGTTGGTGGTGCTTCTCCCCATCCGATAACCCCGTTTTCACATGTTATTTTCACCATTACAGATTGGGCAATATTTACTGTGCGTAAAGCAGTTTTAAAAGGCTTCTTAAGTGGGATTGCTACCTTAAAGGTTTCAATTCTAGCTATTTTCAATTAAACCACCCTTTTCATTGAATCCCGCTCTCTATTGTTAGCTGTTTGCTTTCTGTATCTAACACTGCTTTTACCCCAAGCGGAATCGAAATATGTGGTGAGCAATGGCCGAAATTGAAGCCTTTTAATGCGGGTTTATTTGCTAACTGCATATAATGTTCAATCACTTCTTCAAGGGTCAATGAAAGCTCTCTTTCAGGAACACAGTTGTGAAAATCACCGATGATAAAGCCTGCTGCATCATTTAATTTTCCTGCCATATGAAGCTGATTTAGCATCCGATCAATGGAACGTGGTTCTTCGTTAATATCCTCAATTAACAGTAGTTTCTCCTTCGTATCAATTTCGAATGGTGTTCCGATCGTACTCGCAATCAGCGTTAAATTTCCCCCTGTTATGTCTCCACTCACGCTTCCATCGACTAGAGCTTCCAATGGAGAGATTTCATCTGTGTATTGAACAATGACAGGTTCGAACAGTTGCTTAAAGCATTCCTTTGATAGCGGGTGGACATCTTCTTTTCCAATATCTGAAGCAAGCATTGGACCGTGAAAAGTGACTAGCCCGGTTTTCTGTCTAATCGCTGTATGCAAAAAGGTAATATCACTGTAGCCCCAGAAGATTTTCGGGTTGTTTTTAATTAGGTTATAATCAATTTGCGAGGCAATTCGCCCAGTACCATAGCCCCCACCTGCACAAATAATTGCTTTTACTTCCTCATCAGCAAACATCCCATGTAAGTCTGCTAATCTCTTTTCATCACTTCCAGCCAAGTAACCATGTTCGTCATAAACATGTTTGCCCACCTTTATCTTTAAGCCTAACTCTTCTAAAAAAGGAAAAGAACGCTTAAGGTTTTCTTTATTTGGCGGGCTTGCAGGTGCAATAATGCCAACTGTATCTCCCTTATTTAGCCTTTTAGGTTTGATAAGCATGCTACTGTCACATCCTTTTTTCACAGATTAACGAGCTTTTTTAAAAAAGAGTGCCCAAAAGGTTTTTTGCTTTCGGACACTCTTATTGCTTACAAACATTCTTTTTATGCTATCCTATTC